>NZ_JBFBAO010000257.1:0-10383 GCF_040682255.1 Micromonospora sp. NPDC051296
CGGCGACTACTACTCATCTCCGGACTCGTCTCGGCCCTCGCCCTGAGCTGGAACCCGGCACCCGCCTCGGCACAGCCAACGCCCGACCGCGCCGCTGCCGCCGAGGCCGAGGCGGTGATCTCGGCCGGCGACGGGGTCAGGCTCGACGCGATAGCGCTCGCCAACGCCGGCTGCGGAGCCTCGTGCGACAACAGAGACCCGCAGACCTTCAGGATCTACTACGACGGCACCAGGTACTACACCTGCGCCGAGGACGCCATCACGCCCACGCTGTCCAGCGGCTACGTGTACCGCACGTCGAGCCCGCTGGGCAGCGTCGAGCTGCGGTACAGCCCCCGATGCCGCACGGCGTGGGCGAGGACCAGCGCCGGCAACCTCACGTTCAAGGTGGTCAGCCGCAACGCCAACGGCACGCACCGCATGACGCTGACGGCCGACTCCCCGCCGAGCACCTGGACCAGAATGGTCAACGACGCCAGCCTCGAGGCTCAGGCCTGCTACCACCCGTGGGGCCCGTACGACGGCTGGGCCTGCACCCGCTGGTACTGACGCCCGATCCGACGCTGCCGGCGACCACGATCGCGTGGTCGCCGACAGCGGTGTTCACGACAGCCTCGGCCGGGCGCGACCGCACCCCGCTCAGACCCGAGCCCGATCCAGGCCGTAGGTGAGCGCGTCGACCAGCGCGTGCCAGCTCGCCTCGACCACGTTCGGGTGCACACCGACCGTGGTCCAGCCGCCGCCCCGGCCGTCGGCCGTCTCGACCAGCACCCGGGTCACCGCGCCGGTGCCGTGGCTGCCTTCGAGGATGCGCACCTTGTAGTCGGCCAGCTGGAAGTCCCGCAGCTCCGGGTAGTGCCGGCCGAGGCCGACCCGCAGCGCCTCGTCGAGCGCGTTGACCGGGCCGTTGCCCTCCGCCGTGGCGATCACCCGCTCGCCGCGTACCCGGATCTTCACGGTCGCCTCGGAGACCACCGCGCCGTCCTCGCGGTGCTCGACCAGCACCCGGTACGACTCGAGGGCGAACGGCCGCGCCGGCGCGGCGTCCGGCAGCTCGGAGCGGACCAGCAGCTCGAACGAGGCGTCCGCGGCCTCGAACGACCAGCCACCCGCCTCCAGCTCCTTGACCCGGTTGGTGACCCGGGACAGCGTCTCCGGATGGCCGGCCAGATCCAACCCCAGCTCACGGCTCTTGAGTTCGATGCTGGCCCGGCCGGCCATCTCGGTGACCAGGATCCGCATGTCGTTGCCCACCACCTCCGGTTCGACGTGGTTGTAGAGCAGCGGATCCACCTTGATCGCGCTCGCGTGCAGCCCCGCCTTGTGGGCGAAGGCTGCGGCCCCGACGTACGCCTGGTGGGTGTCGGGTGCGATGTTGGCGATCTCGGCGATGGCGTGGGAGACCCGCACCATCTGCTCCAGGCAGCCCTCCGGTAGGACCGGCAGCCCGAGCTTGAGCTGGAGGTTCGCGACGACCGCGAAGATGTCGGCGTTGCCCGGCCGCTCGCCGTACCCGTTGGCGGTGCCCTGCACGTGACGGACGCCGGCCTCGACCGCGGCGATGGTGTTGGCCACCGCGCAGGCCGTGTCGTTCTGGGCGTGCATGCCGAGCAGTTCGGGGGCGACACCGATCCGGTCGGTCAGGTCGACGATGGCCGCGGTCACCTGGGACGGCAGCATCCCGCCGTTGGTGTCGCAGAGCACGAACCGCTCGGCGCCCGCGGCCAGCGCGGTCTCCACCACCGACGCGGTGTACGCCGGGTCGTGGCGGTAGCCGTCGTAGAAGTGCTCGCCGTCGACGAAGACCCGACGCCCCTCGGCGACCAGGTGGGTCACCGTGTCGTGGATCATCGCCAGGTTCTCCTTGGCGGTGGTGCGCAGCGCCCGCTCCACGTGCCGCAGGTCGGCCTTGGCGACCAGCGCGATCGCCGGAGTCTGCGCGTCCAGCAGGCCGCGCACCTGCGGGTCGTCGGCGGCGACCGCACCGGCCCGGCGGGTGGCGCCGAAGGCGACCAGCACCGCGTGCTTGAGGTCGAGTTCGGTACGCGCCCGACGGAAGAACTCGGTGTCCTTCGGCACCGCGCCCGGCCACCCACCCTCGATGAACCCGACGCCGAGTTCGTCGAGCAACCGGGCCACCGCGAGCTTGTCGACCACCGAGTAGCTGAGCCCCTCGCGCTGAGCCCCGTCGCGCAGAGTCGTGTCGTAGACCTGGAACGTCATGAGGATCCCTTCGTCAGGCACCGGCCAGCGCAACAAAAAGACCCCCCGCGGCTGCGGGAGGTCTGCGCGCTCGGCGGAGGGGAGGCCGGCGCGCTAGTTGCCAATAATGCGGGCGGTGCAGGTCACGCTGGGTAGTCTGCCACCGGCCGACGGCTTTTGGGAGGCGCAATCCACATATCGGGACGGCGGATTCACGCGCCAGGTGTAGGACGCGTCGCACGGGGTAGGAGTTTTCGGGACAAGGAAGCACGTTCCTCCGAGACGACTCACCAGAGTCGGGGCAGGAGAGATCCCATGGACAGGCTCGACCCGAACCGCACGCCCGCCACGCCGGACCCGGGCAGGCCGGGAGACCCGGCCCTCCGGGCTGTACACCGGGAGGATGTGACACTCCTCGGCGACCAGGGAATGGTCGCCGGTGGCGCCCCCGCCGGTGCCTTCGATCCGTGGAGCTACCGGGACGACGCCGGGGTGGCCGGCGTCAACATGGTCGGCTACAAGGTCGAGGCCAGCGACGGCTCGATCGGCAAGATCGACAGCAGCAGCCAGGAGGTCAACGCCAGCTACCTGGTGGTCGACACCGGGCCGTGGATCTTCGGCAAGAAGGTCATGCTCCCGGCCGGGACCGTAAACCACGTCGACCACGAGGAGCAGAAGGTCTACGTCGACCGCGACAAGGACCAGATCAAGGCGGCGCCGGAGTACGACGAGGCGGCCACCGACCCGGCCTACCGGGACAAGCTCGGCGGCTACTACAACGACACGTACGCGGCGACCCCGCCCGGGCTCTTCCGGTAAGGGTGCCCGGCCCCCATCACCCGGGTGGGCGGAGACGGCGTCACGGCCGGTGGGCACTGTCCCACCGGCCGTTTACCGTGTCAGGGTGGACGCCATCGAGGTCACCCGAAGAATCCCGTTCAGCGCGACGTTCAACTTCCGTGACGTCGGCGGCTACCGTGGCCAGGACGGCCGCACGGTACGCACCGGCCGGCTCTACCGCTCCGACTCGCTGCACCGCATCGGCGACCCCGACCGGGACGCCTTCGCCGCGCTCGGCGTACGGACCGTCATCGACCTGCGCCGCCCCTCCGAGGTCGAGCGCGACGGCCGGGTCCCCGACTTCGACGGGCTCACCTACCGGCACATCCACCCGGAGCACGCGGAGTGGGGCGAGCAGCCGTACCAGCCGGGCGGCGACCTCGCCCGCTACCTCGCCGACCGGTACGCCGACCTGGCCCGCACCGGCACCGCCGGGCTCGCCGAGGCGATCGGCCTGATCGCCGAGGGCGCCAACGCGCCGGTGGTGGTGCACTGCGTCGCGGGCAAGGACCGCACCGGCATCGTCTGCGGCCTGACCCTCGCCGTGCTCGGCGTCGACGACGCCGAGATCGCGGCGGACTACGCCCTGAGCAACGAGGCGTCGCGGCAGTACAGCGCCTGGGTCGCCGCCACCCTCCCCGACGCCGCCAAGGTGCCGGCGCCGTTCCTCGCCTCGCCGGCCGAGACGATGCTGCTGTTCCTGGCCGAGATCCGCGAGGGCCACGGCTCCGTCGACGACTACCTCCGCCACGCCGGGGTCACCGACGACCAACTCGCCGCGCTGCGCGTCCACCTGCTCGATCAGCACCGGTAACCGGCCACCCGACCGACGCGAAGCGGTGCACAATCGCTCGTGTTAAGAAGGGGCCCCTCCTCTGCCTCAGGCGTTAAGAAGGGCCCCTTCCTTACACCTCAGAGCACCCGGTGAACCCAGTTGTGCGGGTCGGCGGCCTTGCCGCGCTGAAGGTCGGCCAGTTGCTGGCGCAGGGCCATGGTGACCGTGCCGGGCTGACCGCCGCCGATGCTGAACTCTCCGTCCGGGAAGCGCACCTGCCCGATCGGGGTGATCACCGCGGCGGTGCCGCAGGCGAAGACCTCGCGGAGCCGGCCGCTGGCGGCATCCGCCTGCCAGTCGGCGAAGCTCACCGGCCGCTCCTCGACCCGGTGCCCGGCCGCCGTGGCCAGGGTGAGCACCGACTCCCGGGTGATGCCGGGCAGGATCGTGCCGGTCAGCGGCGGGGTGGCCACCGAGCCGTCGTCGTAGACGAAGAAGACGTTCATCCCGCCCAGTTCGTCGACGTAGCGCCGCTCCACCGCGTCCAGGAATACCACCTGGTCGCAGCCGTGCTCGATGGCCTCGGCCTGGGCCACCAGCGAGGCGGCGTAGTTGCCGCCGCACTTCGCCGCGCCGGTGCCGCCCGGCGCGGCGCGGGTGTAGTCGGGCGAGACCCAGACCGTCACCGGCTTGACCCCACCGGCGAAGTACGCGCCCACCGGCGAGGCGATCACCGCGTAGAGGTACTCGTTGGCCGGCCGGACGCCGAGGAAGACCTCGCTGGCGAACATGAACGGCCGCAGGTAGAGGCTGCCCTCCTCGCCGCCGGGAATCCACTCGCGGTCGATCTCGATCAGCCGGTGCAGCGAGTCGACGAAGGTCTCCTCCGGCAGCGCCGGCATGGCCATCCGGGCCGCGGACCTGTTGAACCGGGCCGCGTTGGCGTACGGGCGGAACATCGTCACCCCGCCGTCGGCGGCGCGGTACGCCTTCATCCCCTCGAAGATCTCCTGCGCGTAGTGCAGCACGGCGCTGGCGGGATCCATCGGGATCGGCCCGCGCGCCTCGACCCGGGCGTCGTACCAGCCCTTGCCGTCCGCGTAACGGATGGTGACCATGTGGTCGGTGAAGACCCGACCGAACCCGGGGTTGGCCAGCAGCGCGGCCCGGTCGGTGGCGGATACCGGCGCGGGATTCGGACGGATCTCGAAGTCGAGCTTGTCACCACCGCTCATCGCGCTGACCTCCCTGGGGGACGACGACATGCGCCGACCGCATGCCGGAAACATTTGTGCCAGAAACTTACCCCGAACGCTCGTTCAGCGGGTAGGTCGACCGGTGGGTAGCAAGCCGACAACCGGTGCGAAGCCCACTGGTCGAGCTGGCCGCCGCCCGGCCGGGACCGAGGCCGGGAGCACACCGGTGAACAGCTCGGGCGTCACCGCCGCGCACCGGCGACGATGCGGCAGACTCAGGCGGCGACCTGGGTCGCGATCCGGTCGCCTACCTCGGCGGTACCCAGGGCTACGCCCGGGCCGCGGCTGGCCAGCTCCGCGCTGACCGCAGCGGTGATCCGGGCCGCGGCGTCGGCGTGCCCGAGCTGGTCGAGCAGCAGGGCGCCGGAGAGCACGGCGGCGACCGGGTCGGCCACGCCGCGCCCGGCGATGTCCGGCGCGGAGCCGTGCACCGGCTCGAACATCGACGGGAACGTCCCGTCGGGGTTGATGCTGCCGCTGGCGGCGAGCCCGATCCCGCCGGTCACCGCAGCGGCGATGTCGGTGAGGATGTCGCCGAAGAGGTTGTCGGTGACCACGACGTCGTACCGCTGCGGCTGGGTGACCAGGAACATCGCGGCGGCGTCGACGTGCTGGTACTCGGTGGTCACGTCCGGGTGCTCGGCGGCCACCGCCTCGAAGGTGCGGGCCCACAGCGAGCCGGCGTGGGTGAGCACGTTGGTCTTGTGCACCAGGGTCACCTTGCGCCGCTCGCGCCGCCGGGCGCGGGCGAAGGCATCCCGGACGACCCGCTCCACCCCGTGCCGGGTGTTCAGGCTCTCCTCGGTGGCGATCTCGGCGGGGGTGCCCCGATGCAGCGAGCCGCCGGCACCCGCGTACAGCCCCTCGGTGCCCTCACGGACGACCACCAGGTCGACCTCGCCCGACTTGACCGTCGCCAGCGGGCCGGTGACGCCGGGCCAGAGCCGCGACGGGCGGAGGTTGACGTACTGGTCGAAGGCGAACCGCAGCTTGAGCAGCAGGCCCCGCTCCAGCACGCCGGGCGGGACGGTCGGGTCGCCGACCGCGCCGAGCAGGATGGCGTCGTGCCCGGCCAGCTCGGTCAGCACCGAGTCGGGCAGCACCTCGCCGGTGCGGTGGTAACGTGCCGCACCGAGGTCGTACTCGGTCGCCTCGACCCCCGGCAGCGCCGCGTCGATGACCTTGCGGGCCTCCGCGACCACCTCGGGTCCGATCCCGTCCCCGGCCACCACCGCGATCCGTGCCACGTCCGTCAGCTCCTTCGCTCGTGTCGGCTCGACGGTACGCCGCCGTCCCGCCTCCCGGTACGGATGTTCCACTTTCCGGGAATTCGGGATGCACAGCAGCTTCCCAGGGGGCACTCATGGTGCCGTCATGTCCGCTGCCTAGCGTGAGCCTCGACGGCTCACGGGGCCGGACGCCCACTGCGACGGCGCGGCGGGCGTCGAGGAGAGGGCGATGCGATGTGGACCGACGAGCAGCCACGGACCCGCTGGGTGGACCCGGCGACCTTCCGCTTCCGCCGCCCCGACCTGCGGCTGGGCGCCCGCGATCCGCGACCTGACCGGGCCGGCCCGGTGGCCGGAGACCGGATCGCCGTCCGGCACAGCGTGCGCACCTCGACCGCGGAGTACACCCTGCTGCTGAACGCCCCGGAGTGGCTCGGCCGGCGGGGAGTCGGCGAGGCGCTGCGCGACGCGGTGGCCGAGCTGCGGGCGATCGACCTCACCTACGGCCCGAACCGACCGGAAAGCCTGGTGTCCCGGCTGCGCCGGGGCGAGATCAGCCCCGAGTCGTACCCGCCGCTGGCCGACCTGGTGGACCGGTGCGCCGCGATGCGGGCGGCCACGGACGGCTGGTTCGACGCCTGGGCGGTACCCGGCGGCTTCGACCCGGGCGGCCTGCTCGGCGGGTGGGCGGTCGAGCGGGCGGCGGCCCGGTTGCGGGCCGCCGGCATCCACGACTACGCGGTGCTCACCGGCGCCGACCTGGTGGTACGCGGCCACGCCGGGCACGGCGGCCCGTGGCGGGTCGCGGTGCACCACCCGACCGAGCGGCGCCGGACACCACTGGTGCTGGAGATGACCGCGGGCGCGATCGGCACCTCCGGGGTGACCGGCCGGCAGGGACATGTGGTGGACCCGCACACCGGCGAGCCGGCCGACCAACTGGTCGCCGCGACGGTGGTGGGCCCCGACCTCGCGGTGGCCGACGCCTACGCCACCGCGCTGTACGCCGCGGGCCCGGCCGGGATGGCCTGGTTCCGCTCCGGATCGGACTACCGCCCGCTGCTCGCCGCCCGGCGCTGAGCGCAGACCGTCCTAACAGCTGAAGGCATGCGGCGGGGTGGGTGGATACGTGTCGGGGACAGCGATCGGCCTCCACGGGCGCGGCAACGACCGTGGAGGCCGGTCGGCGACGAGTGCGCGTGGCTTGCGCAATCGAGGGGTGCGGGCCGGTCGGCCGGACGTCGACCTCGCCACCCGAAGACGGGCCGGCGTCACGGACTCGGCCAGTGACCGCACCCGTACGCTATCGAATCGACGCGTTTCACGGCAAGGGTTCCACACGGGACTATCCGGAGCTACGGCGAACTTCGGTTCGGCGCGTCTGACGCCGCGCCACGACCTGAAGTTGTCGATCCTGCCCGGCCGCCGGTTGGCCTGCGGCGGGCCGTTTTCGACAAGGTGAACCGCGGATGGCACGCTGTCGGCCGTGAGTTTCGATCTGAGCGTGTGGGCCCTGGCGGACGGGGCGACGCCCGAGGATGTGCGAGCGGCGGTGCGGCGGTGCCGGGAGGGCCGGCACAGCGAGCGCCAACCGGACCCACGGGTGGTGTCCTTCTACCGGGCCATCACCGCCAGCTACCCCGACCGGCCGGCCGGTCCGGGCACCCCCTGGACGGTCGCACCGTTGCACACGGCTGCCGACCACGTGGAGTTGAACCTGGATCCGGCCTGCCCCGACCAGGTGTTGCTCGACATAGAACGGTTCGCCGGCGAGTACCGGCTGATGCTCTTCGACGCCCAGGACGGCTCGGTCTACCCGCCACCGGCGGCCTGGCTGCCCGGCTGACCCGGCCCGCCCCACCAACTCGGCCACGCCTCGGCCGAACCGGCGGCGGAGACCAGCGACGGGCGACGACGAGGGGCCCGGCCAACGGCCGGGCCCCCATCAGTCATGCGTGGCTATTTCACTCGTCGCGTAGGTCCGCCGCGCTGGCCGCGGTCGCGCCGATCGAGTCGGCGGCCGAGGTGAGCAGGTCGGCGCCGAGCGCCTGGTCGACGGTGAGGGTCATCAGCGTCTCGCCGCCGGCCTCCCGGCGGGCCACCTGCATCGCCGCGATGTTGATGCCGGCCTCGCCGAGCAGCGTACCGACGGTGCCGACCACGCCCGGACGGTCGACGTAGCGGAGGAAGAGCAGGATGCCCTCGGCGCCGATCTCCACGTCGAAGCCGTCCACCTCGGTCAGCTTGATGATGTCCCGGGTGCCGGTCTGGGCCACCGTGCCGGAGACCCGGACCGTACGGCCGTCGGGCAGCGCGCCGCGCACGGTGACCAGCACCGGGTGGTCGACGGTCTCGGGCTGGGTGGTCAGCGACACCTCCACCCCGCGCTCGGCGGCCAGGTGCGGTGCGTTGACGTAGGTCACCTGCTCCTCCACCACGGAGCTGAACAGGCCCTTGGTGGCGGCGAGCTTGAGCACCGAGACGTCGTGGTCGACGATCTCACCACGCACCTCGACGGTGACGCTGGCGGCGACCCCGCCGGCGACCGCGGTGAAGGCGCGGCCGAGCTTCTCGGCCAGCGGCAGCAACGGGCGGACATCCTCGGCGACCACGCCGCCGGCCTGCACGTTGACCGCGTCCGGCACGAACTCGCCC
Source organism: Micromonospora sp. NPDC051296 (assembly GCF_040682255.1). NCBI lineage: Bacteria > Bacillati > Actinomycetota > Actinomycetes > Micromonosporales > Micromonosporaceae > Micromonospora > Micromonospora sp. NPDC051296. Next base: position 8,958 of record NZ_JBFBAO010000257.1, read on the forward strand.
TGCAGGGCCAGCTTCACGCTCTTGGCCACGGCCAGGCCGGCCTTGTCCTGCGCCTCGGCCGTGGAAGCGCCCAGGTGCGGGGTGGCCACCACGTTGTCGAAGGCGAACAGCGGCGAAGCGGTGCACGGCTCCTTGGCGTACACGTCCACCCCGGCGCCGCCGACCCGGCCTTCGGCCAGCGCGTTGGCCAGCGCCTGCTCGTCGATCAGCCCGCCGCGGGCGGCGTTGACGATCCGCACGCCCGGCTTGACGATCGACAGCTCCTTCTCGCCGATCAGACCGACGGTCTCCGGGGTCTTCGGCAGGTGGATGGAGATGAAGTCGCTCTCCCGCAGCAGCTCCTCCAGGCCGACCAGGCGTACCCCGAGCTGCGCGGCCCGGGCCGGTTGGATGTACGGGTCGTAGGCGATCAGCCGGGTGCCGAACGCGGCGATCCGCTGCGCGAAGAGGACGCCGATGCGACCGAGGCCAACCACGCCGACGGTCTTGCCCTGGAGCTCCACGCCGGTGTACTTCGACCGCTTCCACTCCCCCGCCTTCAGCGCCGCGCTGGCGCTGGCGGTGTTGCGGGCGACCGCGAGCAGCAGCGCGACGGCCTGCTCAGCGGCGGAGACGATGTTGGACGTGGGGGCGTTGACGACCATGACGCCCCGCGCGGTGGCGGCCGGCACCTCGACGTTGTCCAGTCCCACACCCGCGCGGGCCACGACCTTCAGCCGGGGAGCGACGGCAATCGCCTCGGCGTCGATCTGGGTGGCGCTGCGGACGATGACGGCGTCGGCCTCGGAGAGCGCGGAGAGCAGTGCCGGGCGGTCGGTGCCGTCGACGTGGCGTACGTCGAAGTCGTGCGCGAGCACCTCGATGGCGGCGGGAGCGAGTTCTTCGGCAATCAGTACGACAGGATTCATCGGTCCTCGTAGACGTCGTATGCGGTCGGCCGGGCGACGGGACGCTGCGCTGCGCCCTGTGCTGTTCCGTGCCATGGCCGTTCGGTGCCGGCTACACACCTATCAGGGATCGTAGGTGGCTCACCGCCGGACGTGTCCCGGACCGTGGGGTGAGTGCCCTCACAGAGCGTTGTCACCCGTCGGCAATCCCCCGTTCACCGGGTTCACCAGCTGACAACGCTCCGGTACGACGAAGGTCAGCGCACGGTCAGCGGGGAGGAAACGCGAGGTGTTGCTCGCCGTCCGTATCGCGATACTGCGTCGACTGACCCGGCACCATCCCCGCCGGTATGGCCCACGGCTGGCCGAGGCGTTGGTCACCTGGTCCCAGCATTCGGCGAGAGCGACCACCCAGCGGCGGCTCGGCCGGCAGCCGACGCCGGAGACAGCCGCGGCCCGCGACCAGACGCCGGGGAGAGCGTCGCCTTCGCGTTGAAGTCGCGTGGCGCCGGGCGGGTGCCCGACTCCGGGCCGACCGG
>NZ_JBFBAO010000258.1:0-10359 GCF_040682255.1 Micromonospora sp. NPDC051296
TGCCGGCCGCCGATGAGGACGGGGATGCGGGCTCCGGATCGGCCGATGGTGGCCGCGATCGCGGTGGGCGAGCTCAGGTCGATCGACAGCTGTGGCCCCCCGGTGGACATGCCCGGCAGTGTCACCCGGCGGTGTGGGGAACCGTCAACCACGTACGTCCGATAGTCATCCTTTGTGCGCGGATGGTGAGAATCCTTTTCGATGGGATGGTCATTCGCGTGGAGTGTCGTGTATGCGGGACAGGTCACAGGGCTACCCGTCGGGGAAGGTTCGCGCGCCATGTCGGACAAGTCCACGCAGACCAACCGCCTTGCCGACTACGGCACCCGCGCCACCGTCTACACCCCGCCGGAAGTCCCACCGACACCACCGCGACGGGCCTTGCGGTTCATTCGCGGTGCGGTTGCCGCGGTGGTCTACCTGGCCGGGGTGCCCGCGTTGTTGTGGCTTGTTGGGGGTAATCCGCTGCGGCGGCTACCGACCTGGCCACAGATCACCATGTGGTTCGACCAGTTCCAGGGGCGCTTCACGATCGACGTCCTCACCGGCCTCGTCGTATGGGCGCTCTGGCTGCTCTGGGCGGCATTCGCCCTCCTGCTGCTCGCCGAGCTGGTCGCCGCGGTGACACGGTGGCGGATCCCCGCCCTGCGGCTGCCGGCACCACTGCACCGCCTGGTGTTCGGTCTGGCCGGCACCGCAGCCCTCGCGGTCACCTCCAGCACCCACCTTCCCGGCATCGGTGGCGACCGGTCACCCGTCGCGGTCACCTCGACCGGCAGCGTCGAGGCCGTACCGCAGCAAGCTGCCGCCCGGGGACCCGCGATCATCCTCGTCGCCGACACCCGCTACGTCTACACCGTCGAGCGCCACGACACCCTGTCGAAGATCGCCACCGCCTGGCTCGGGGACACCGGCCGATGGCCGGAAATCTGCAACCTGAACAAACACCGCCACTTCCCGAAAGTCGGCGGCACCCTGCGCGACTGCGACCTCATCTACCCCGGCTGGGAACTGCGCCTCCCCGCCGACGCGACCCCACCCGCCGACGCCACACCGGCCCCACCACGCCCCCGCCGACCCGCCGAACCGACACCTGGCCCCGCCGTACCGCCCACACCCACGTCACCTGGGCCCGACGGGAAGGATGGCGTGGTCGAGTCGTCGGCCACCCCGACGACACCGGATGCGGTCCCGCCACCGACCACCCCAGTCGTGCCGACGCCATCCGCCGGCTCGTCGTTCCGCAGTGACAGCCCCAAACTGACGCCGGAAGGGGCCGCGCCGTCAGCCGATCGCGATGGCGTCCACCTGCCCAACGGCAGCTACGTACCGTGGGCGCTGGCCGCTGCGATCAGTGCCGCCGCCGCAATGGCGTGGCTGCAACGCCGCCGCCGCTTCTATCCCCGACATGACGGGGCCGCAGGTGACGGGCCGCTCGTGCTTCCGCAGCCGGTAGCCGAGGTCCACCGGCGCGTCGTACGCAACCGGGACCTCCCGGCCGCCGAAGACCTAGCCGAACGCGCCGGCGCCGTCCCCGACCTCCCACTGCTGCCACCCGGCGGGGTCGGTCTCATCGGCGACGGCGCACACGCCGCTGCTCGCGCCGCACTGGTCACCATGCTCGCCTCCGGCGGACCCCGCGAGCCGAACCGTCGCGGCGAAGTCGTCATCGACCACGCCACCCTCACCACCCTGACCGGCCTCGACCCGGCCGCGCTCACGCCATGGCCACGCCTACACGTCGCCGACGACCTCGACCACGCCCTGAGCATCCTCGACGCGATGCTGCTGCACCGCACCCGCATCCTCGACGAACACAGCCTCACCGACCTCGGCGACCTACGCCACCGCGCACCGGACGAGGAGGCGCTCCCGCCGCTGCTGCTGATCAGCCCCACACCAGCACCGGACATCCTCCACCGCGTGCAGGCCACCCTCGGTGCCGGTTCGCATCTGGACATCACCGCGCTGCTGCTCGGCACCTGGCCACCCGGCCCCACCATCACCGTCACCACCGACGGCCACGCCCGGAATCCCGCAGGCCCCGCAACGCTGTCACTCAGCGAGCGCGTCGCCGTGCTCGACACGGCCGACGCGGTCGCGTTCCTGACCACACTGCGCGAGGCACACACCGGCGAAACACCCACCATCACCTCACCAGCCACACCGGCTACGCCCGTTCCGCTCCACGCCAGCCGGACCCAGCCGGAGGCAGCCGGCGAACCACAATCGGTCACCGCGCAGCCGGCACCTGATTCCACCACCGTCAAGGCGCAGCTACGGGTGCTCGGACCGCCGCGCATCGACAACATCACCCAACCTGGCCGGCCGCTACGAGCCAAAGCCCTGGAACTGGCGGTGTACCTCGCCGTGCACCCGGACGGCGCCGCCACCCGGGAGATCGGCGAATACCTCGAACCCGACGCCCGCATCAGCCAAGCCGACCAACGCGTGCACACCAACACCTCCAACCTGCGGCACGTGCTCGGCCGCGCCGGCACCGCCGACACGAAGAACGCCTACGTCATCAACGTCGCCGGACGGTACCGCCTCGACCCGGCGACCGTGGACATCGACGTGTGGACCCTCCGTGACCTGATGCGCAATGCGGCCATCGCCACCGAGCCCCGCCGGCGGGAACTACTCACCGCCGCATGCGACCTCTACACCGCACCCCTAGCGGAAGGTCAGGACTACGAGTGGCTGCAGCCGCACCGCGAGACAGCCCGCCGCTGGGGCACCGAAGCTCACCTGCTGCTCGCCGACGACCTGCTCGACAACGACCCGAACGCCGCATCCGACCTCCTCGACAAGGCCATCGGCCTGGACCGCTACAACGAGGCCCTCTACACCAAGGCGATGCACGCCCGGCACGCCCTCGGCGACGCCGACGGCATCCGCACTTTGCTGCGCGCCCTGACCAAAGCCCTCGCCGACATCGACGCCGAACCACAGGACGACACGATCACGCTGGCCACACAACTCCGCACGGTGCTGGACGAGAAGTAGCCGCCATCGCCGCCGGGTCCTGCTGGCCTCGTGCCCGCCTTCTTGGGCTTGGCCACGGTTCGCAGGCCGTCGATGCCTCCCACTGATGGCGGCGCAACGAGGGTGGCTTCACGCGAACGACCCTCTGCGGTAACAGAGGGTCGTTCTGTCCGAGAAGTGGCCTAGCCAACACTCTTGGCTCACATCCCGTTACTTCCAACGACGTCGGTCCTGCTTCGGTTGCGCGAGTCGCACTGAGGCAAGCGCCCGGGATGCATGAGTAAGTTACCAAGCGGTCGCTTAAAATACCTCGATCAGAGTCGATTGAGGTTGGCGCTTCTTGCCTGCTGGTGGTGTTGCTCACGCGACGTCTTGGCCTCGGTTGCAGCGGTGCGGAAATCGAAATCCATCAAGTGAGTAGAACTGAACCTGTGGAATTTTCACCGTGACTCTCTGTGTCGAAATCGGATCCTCTAGGTCCGTTTTGGCGCTGAACGTCGACGGACAACGCAACTCTCTGTCAGATCAAATGTCGCACAGCCCGTGACCTTGAAAAAGAACCGTCGTTAGGGAGGCTGACGCAGCTCGTCGCGCCTGCTCGGCGGTAACCGGCAGGCGCCCTCCCAGTCGGGCTGTTTCAAGGTCCGAGGAAGCCTCCCAGGAGGCTCACCAACATCCGTCAATGGAGCCGATGGTGCCCAAGAACACCACGAGCCGGCGAACGCCGGCAAAGCCCTTCTCTGCTTCAGGGTCCAGCCGCAGCAGCTCGCGGCGCGTCCCACGGCAGGCTGAGCCAGTCGATGATGAGCGCACAAGCAACGAACGTTATCTACTGACACAGCGGGACCTGCTGATCCTCATGATCACGCTGATCGTCGGCCTGCTTGCAGCCATCGTCACCGGCCTGACCACGGCAATTCAGGCCGGGCCGACCCTCGGGATCGGCCCCAGCGTCGCTCTGGGGGTAGCAGGGGGCATCGTCACCCTTGTTCTGACCGGACTGGTGGTAGCCAACAGGCTTCACAAGCTCGTGCGATAGAAGTCGCTGACTGCGCCCTGCCCTGTTACCGCTGGGCAGGGCCTTGGTCTGCCCTCACACCCGAGGTGTCCGGGGGCGGGTAGCCGTTCCCGAGCCTCGCCGAATCCGCACCTCGGCGGCACCGGCTGGCGCCGAATCGGGCGTGCTGGCCATTCCTCGACGGCCCCGACACGGCATTGAAGTCCATCGACGACATGCCGGACTGCGACTTTCCCGTCCCGTCGCCATGGGCCGATGAGAGTCGGACGAAGTCGGACTCGGGCCAGACGAAGCCAGACGTCAGTCGGGTGGTCGCTGAGGGCGCAGGCCCACAACTCAGCTCGATGAGACGACGCGGCGAATCGTGGCGACCTGCTTCGACCAGCTTGCGAATTGGGTGATCTTGACTACATCGCCGGTTGCCGGAGCGTGGATGATGAGACCTTTGCCGAGGTACATGCCGACGTGGCGTGGGTTGGTCATGGTGCCTTGGCTGCCGGGGATGAGGATGAGGTCGCCGGGCAGCAGCAGCGCCGAGTCGGTCACGAGTTGTCCGGCACGGGATTGGTCGGTGGTGATGCGGGGGATGGTGATGCCGGCTGTCTGGTAGGCCGCTTGCATGAGGGATGAGCAGTCGCATTGCTTGTTGGGGTCGCCGGAGTGTGGGTCGGTGCAGGATCCGCCGAAGTGGTACGGGGTGCCGAGCTGGTTGACGGCCCAAGCGATGGCCGTGGCTACGGCGGGTGGGGTGTCGGCGGGTAGTGCGAAGCCGTCCGGGAGGGCGGTGGGCGCGTCGGTGGTGCAGTCGGTGAGGGTGCCGGTCAGTTGCTCGACCAGATGTAGGGCGTCGTCGGTCCATTTCGTGTACGCGTCGGGGAAGGCGGAGACCTGGACTGCCTGGGCGGCTTGGGTGAGGGGCATCGACTCCCAGCCGGGGACGGTCCGCAGCTTGTCGAAGAACTTTCCGGCCTGGTAAGCGGGGTCGGACAGTTGCTCGATAGTGCCCCAGCCTTGGCTGGGGCGTTGCTGGAACACGCCGACGGAGTCGTGGTCGTTGCGGTCGCCGAGGTGGGGCAGATTCCGCAGGCCGGATTCCTGAATAGCGGTGGCGACGGCGATGACCCAGCCCCAGCGGGGTACGCCATTGGCGACACCGACGTCGATGATGACCGCGGCGATGTCGAGCTGCTCGGCGTCCCATCCGCCGACACCGGGTGGCTGCCCGGTAGGGCGTAGCGCGGGCGCGGCGACGACGCCGCACCCGCCGGGGCCGCCCCCGGTCACGGCCGACATCAGGAGCATGGGCAGGCCGAGGCAGGCGACGATGACGACGGTGACGACTCCGATGATGACCTTGGTCATGAAGATTGCCCTTCGGTGAAGACGAAAAGGGCCGGTCCGCGCGCGGGCGCGCGGCCGGCAGAGGGTGGCCCGGTGCTGCGGGATTACCAGCGATGGATGAGCCGCAGCAGTCTGGCGTGGGTCCCGCGGAGCAGACCGGCGATCACGTTTGCGGCCTCGACCAGGGGGTGGTCGATGGGGAGCGGCGTGGCAAAGCGCCAGTCCCAGTGGCCGGGTTCCAGGCCGGGCACGAACCAGAGGGTGCCGTGGTAGTTGAGGAACAGGGCACCGCTGATCTGTGGGGCGAGCAGGGTCATCGGTTGGCTCGCGCAGGTGGCCAGGCAGCGGCAGCCCGGTTCGTGTAGGCGAAGCGGGGCTGGCCGTGGTGGGTCGGGCAGTGGCAGTGGCAGTCGCTGTCGTAGGCGCTGCGGTTGGTGCGATACATCGCTGTCTCCTCGGGTCCTGAAGTCGTGAAGCACGAAAAGGGCCGGTGGGCCGCCCACGTGGGCGGCCCACCTTGGAGGTCGGGGTCAGGTGGTGGAGGTGTGGAGCACGTGGGCTGCTTGGCGGAGCAGATGCGCGATAAGCCGGCTGGCGTCGTAGAAGTCGTGCCGGCTGTCGACTTCTCCGGCGTATGTCCAGTCCCATGTGCCGTTGGTCATGGCGGGTACGTGCCACAGGTCGCCGCTCTGGTCGAGGAAGAGGGCGCAGTCCCACGGGTCGGCGAGGAGGGTGAGGGGTTGGGTGGCGCAGGTGATGGTGCAGGCGCAGTCGGGGTCGTTGTAGGTGGTGCGGGGCTGCTGGTGGTGGACGAGGCAGCGGCAGTCGCAGAGTCGCCGCCACGGCTGGATGTAGGCCATCGGGATCCTCTCGAGTCGTGGACAGGCGTACGCCTCGGCTGCCGCCGTCGGTGCGGTGGCGTCCGAGGCGTACGCGGTGGGCAGGCTGGTGTCAGGGCGGCGGCGCGATGGTGGTGCCGCCGGGGCCCAGGAGGGTGTTGTTCTGGATCTGGCGGGTTTCCTCGGCGGTGAGCAGGTAGGCCGGCAGCCGCGGTACGCCTTCGCACCGGGCGCGGTAGAGGCGGTGTACCCCGTCGATGAGTAGCGGGGCGGGCGACTGCCCGGTGATGGTGAGTTGGGCGACGATCAGGGGTGTGGCCAGGTCGGTGGTCATGGCATAGGCCCGGTCGAGGCCGGTGCTGGCCGGGCCGATGACGCTGACCGTGTGCGGGTCGTCGAGCCGGGTCAGGCCATACGCGGTCGCCCAGGTCGCGACATCGAGTGCTCGGGTGTCGCGGGGCGCCGTCGCGATCAGCGCCTGCGCGGCGTCGATGGAGAACACCCACGGCCCGAAGTGGAACCACTGCCCCGGTCCAGGCCCGGTCACTGCCCGCCCCTGTTCTTGGCGACGCGGCGGTAGATCGCGACGCACCGCAGGATCAGTTCGTGTGACGGCAGGGTCAGCAACCGTTGCCGCTTGTCGCCGCGAAGCCGGTCCCAGATCAGGACCGTGACCGAGGCGGACCACACGTCCACGATCACACCGTCGATCTTGAGGTGCTGCCGTTCGGCCACGATCCGCCGCAGCGTGTCGATGAGGGTGGCGTCGCCGGGCGGGTGGTTGGCGTCGTCGGGCCGTTGCGCTTCGGGGAGCAGGGTGTAGCAGTCCTCGCATGTGTAGTCCCTGCGCGGTGGATCCTCGGTCTCCCACCGGTCGACGTCGGCGGCGGGCAGCCCGCATACCGCCTGCCGCAAGTCGCGGGGGTGGCGGATATGGCTGCTCATCGGCGGCCCGCCCGGTCCGTTCCGCACGTCGCCGTGCGCTGTGCCATGGGATGTGTCCCTTCGTGAACAGCGGCGGGGCAGCGGCCCGGGATGGCCGCTGCCCCGGCAGGAGTGGACGAGTGGGTGGTCAGACTTTGAGCAGGTTGAAGGCGGCGATCTTCAGGTCGCCGACGTTGCCGGTGAGGACCCGGTTGGCGCGGGCGGTGGTGTTCTTGGCGGGCTGGTAGTGGTCGAGGTATTCGGTGATGGCCTGGTATCCGGCCCACCTGCTGCCGGTGATGGCCTTCTGGGTGTCGGCCTCGCGGACCAGGTACTTGAGGGTGCCGAGGCGTTGTTTGGCGTTGTTGCGGGTCTGTTCGGAAGCGTTGTCCTTGACCGGCCACACCTGGCGGGCGACCTGCTCGAACTCGCGTATGGCCATCTCGGTGTGGAGCATCCGCTCGGCGGCCTTCTCGAAGGTCTCCATGTACTTCCACATCAGTCCGAGGGCTTCGCGGGCCTGGCTGATCTGGGAGTTGACGTTCGAGGTGTGCCGGAACGTGTAGTGCCCCACCGAGTGCGCGAACGCGGCCCGTTGGGTGTTCGCGCACACCACCCGGATCGGGCTGGCGTCCACCCGCAGCGCGGCGGTGCCGTCGTGGGAGGTGGTGCCGATCAGGTACAGGTCGAGGCGGTCGACCCCGGCGATCTCCATCGCCGTGGGCAGTTTCATCGTGACGAACACGCTTTTGCCGCGGCGGAGGCTGCCGGCGGTTTCGAAGTGCGCGCCGCCCACCTGGTCGACGAGGCGGTCGAGCATCTCGGCGCACTGTTCGTTCTGCACCACGGTGTAGTCGGTGCCGACGATGCCCAGATATTCGGTGGCGCCGGTGATGGGGTTGCGGCGTACGGTCATCCGCTTGTCGTCGGCGGGGATCTGCACCTCGACGCCGTTTACGAGGTCGATGCCGACGGTGCGGATGGTGCGGACGCCCCAGTCGCCGAGGCGGGCGGCGGCCATGATTTCTTCGGCGTGCATGGTGTCCTGGGTGACGGTGCCGAGTTGGTGCCAGGCCGACAGGCGGGCGGACGCGAAGGCGGTCGTTCCGTCGGTGAAGGTTTCCAGTTCGTGCGGCACGGGTTTGTCCTCTCGACATGGCTGCGGGGCCGAGCGCACGGCTCGGCCCCGCAGCGGGGGATGGGGGATTGGCGTGGGTCAGGACTGCTCGGTGCTGCCCGCGTCGGTCTCGGCGGCGGTGCCGTTGTCGGCCGGCGCCGGGTGGGCGAAGGTCAGCGGGGTGTCGGAGACCAAGAGGATGCGGCCGGCGGCGGCGGCCTTCGTCAGGTTGTTGCGCACCGCGCCGTTGCTGACCGCCCGGTTGAGCTGCGCGGTGAGCGCGGTGGCGATGTCCTGCGGGGTCATCTCCTTGCCGGGGTTGGCGGCCAGGTAGTCCAAGGTCAGGCGCTCCAACTCGCCCCGACCGAACGGCTGGCTGCCGTCGGCGTTGACGGACCCGTCACCGCTGAGGCGGGCCACGGGGCGGGCGGTGCTCGCCGCGCGGGGGGTGGCGCGGGTGGGCAGGGTGACGACGTGGGTCTCACCGTCCGGTCCGACTATGTGCAGCGAGCCGTCCTGACGGATCAGCGGCTGCACCGCCGCCGTGGCAGCCGGCGCGGTCGCCAGGCCGCGAATGACCTGCAGGCAGAGCGGGCAGCGGGGCGGCTCCGGGTTCGGGTCGACCTCGCTGGCCTTGGTCGGGCCCGGGATCCACCGCTGCGGCTGGCCGGGTAGCCGGCGGGCCGCATCGGCCTGCTCCATCGCGGTGAGCAGTCGAGTCGCGGTGGCGTGCCCGATGCCGCTCTCGGCCACGATCACGTCCAATGTGGCACCGTCGTCGGCGTGGTCGGCCAGTACGCCCTTGATGGCCATGACCTTGCGGTCACCCGGCCGTGCCGGCTGCACCACGGCAACCGGCTGGGCCGCATCCTCCGTGGCGTCGTACTCGCCCGTGTCCTCGTCGCCGCCGTCGCCCTTCGCGTCGCCGGCTCCGTCGTCCAGGTCGGTCGACTCATCCGCGTCGCCGTCCTGCTCGGCAGTGTCGGCGTCCAGGGCGGTGCCTTCGGTGTGGCGGCTCTCGTCGTCCTGGTCGGGCTCGCCGTTCCCGTCGCCGTCGATCGGCTCGCCGTCCGGGTTCGGGTTGGCGTGGTCGGAGGTGTCCGTGCTGGCGGTGTGCTCGTCACCGGGGCCGGCGGTGTCGTGTGGCGCCGCGTCGGTGGCCTCGCCGGGGGTGGCCAGGGTCCAGCGGGTGGGCGCTCCCTCGTCCGGGTCGGCGTCGGTGTCCACCGGCACGATCCGTCCGGCCTCGGCCAGGGTCTTGAGCGCCTTGTCGGTGGTCGATCGGGCCTTGCCGGACTTGTCGGCCAGCTCGTGGACGGTGCCCTCACCGAGGTCGGTGAGGGCGTTGAGGACGGCCTGCGTGGCAGGCGTCAGGGACTGGTGGTCCATCAGGGTTCCCTCCTTGGAAGGGGTTGGTGGGCGCCTGGCACCGGGTGGTGCCGGGCGGTGGTGCGACGGGTCGCGGGCAGCAGCCAGCGCGGCAGGCGCGCAACGCGCTGCCGTGCGGTGCTGTGCGATGGCGGCCTGGCGGCTTCAGACGGCGTGCTGCCGTACGGGACTCAGCGGCCGGTGTCGTCGGCGCTGCGGAGGGTGTAGAGGCGGTTGTCGGTGGGGTCGCGGTAGATGCCGGCGTCGGTGTGGGACAGCCGTAGCGGGTTGACGCTGCCGGGCGGGCGCAGCCTTGCGTCGGATGTGCCGACCTGTATGAGGGTGGGGCGTCCGGCGAGGCTCTCGCGGCGGCAGTAGTCGGTGTGTGGCAGGACGACGGGGACGGTGTCGCCGGGGTTGACGTAGCGCCGCCGCACCACCTGCCCGAGGTGGGCTTGCGCGTAGGAGGTGCGGGCGGTGTCGGCGATGAGGGCGTCGATCCGGTCGCGGGCCTGCCGGTACTCGCCGGCCAGGTCGGTGATCGTCTTCACGTTGCCGCTGACGGTCGTGGCGGGACCGGTGATGTCGTCGGCGTTGATGAGTAGGGTCCGGAGCCGGTCGACCGCGAGTAGCAGCTCGGTGCGTAGGTGCCGCAGGGTGTCGGCGGCTTCCGCGCCGACCTTGTCGACCACCTCGGTGAAGGTCATCGGCTCGTCGTGCTCCCCCATCGGCGCCTTGGTCGACGGGGTGAAGATCGGCTCGGG
>NZ_JBFBAO010000259.1:0-10292 GCF_040682255.1 Micromonospora sp. NPDC051296
CAACGAGGCCAAGCTCGCCGAGATCGCCGGCCGGCACGGGCTCACGTCGTACACGACGGACCTGGCGGCCGCCCTCGCCGACCCGGCCAACCAGATCTACTTCGACGCCCAGGTCACCGCCCAGCGCGAGAAGGCGATCCGGGCGGCGATCGAGGCCGGCAAGCACGTCTACACGGAGAAGCCGCTCGCCGAGGACGTCGCCGGGTCGCTGGACCTGGCCCGCCTGGCCGCCGCCAAGGGCATCAAGAACGGTGTCGTCCAGGACAAGCTGTTCCTGCCCGGCCTGCGCAAGCTCAAGCGCCTCGTCGACAGCGGGTTCTTCGGCCGGATCCTGTCGGTGCGCGGCGAGTTCGGGTACTGGGTGTTCGAGGGCGACTGGCAGGTCGCGCAGCGGCCGAGCTGGAACTACCGGGCCGAGGACGGTGGCGGCATCATCGTCGACATGTTCCCGCACTGGCACTACGTGCTGGAGCAGATCTTCGCGCCGGTGACGTCCGTGACCGCCCACATCGCCACCCACATCCCCGAGCGCGTCGACGAGAACGGCCAGGTCTACAAGGCCACCGCCGACGACGCCGCGTACGGGATCTTCGAGCTGGCCGGCGGCGTCGTCGCGCAGATCAACTCCTCCTGGGCGGTCCGGGTCAACCGCGGCGAACTGGTCGAGTTCCAGGTCGACGGGACCCACGGCAGCGCCGTCGCCGGCCTGCGCGACTGCCGCATCCAGCACCGCGGCACCACGCCGATGCCGGTGTGGAACCCGGACCTGCCGGTTACCGAGGACTTCCGGTCGCAGTGGCAGGCCGTGCCCGACAACGAGCCCTTCGACAACGGCTTCAAGGTGCAGTGGGAGGCCTTCCTGCGGCACGTCGTCGACGGCGAGCCGTTCCCGTGGGACTTCCTGGCCGGCGTGCGTGGTGTCCAGCTCGCCGAACTGGGCCTGCAGTCGGCGCGCGAGGGACGGCGTGTCGAGGTCGAGGAGCTGAGCCTGTGACCGCGACCGTCTCGCTGCCACTCGCCGATGGCACGACCGAGCGGGTCACGCTGCGGGAGCCGGGGGGCTGGCTGCGGCCGGCCGCCCCGGCGGCCAGCCGGATCGCGTACGCCGCCGCCCACGTCGTGGCCGACCCGTACGCCGACAACGCGCCCGGGCAGCCGGCCCGGCTGGACTGGGAGGCCACCCTCTCGGTGCGGCGCAACCTCTGGTCCTGGGGGCTCGGGGTCGCCGAGGCGATGGACACGGCGCAGCGGGGCATGGGGCTGGACTGGCCCGCCACCCAGGAGCTGATCCGGCGCAGCGCCGCCGAGGCCGCCGCGTGCGGCGGGCGCATCGTGGCCGGCGCCGCCACCGACCAGCTGCCCGCAACGGTGGGCAGCCTCGACGAGATCGTGGCCGCGTACGCCGAGCAGGTCGCCTTCGTCCAGGACGCCGGGGCGACGCCCGTCATGATGGCCAGTCGCCAGCTGGCGGCGCTCGCCGCCGGGCCGGACGACTACCTGCGGGTGTACGAGCAGGTGCTCTCCCAGGTCACTCAGCCGGTGGTCCTGCACTGGCTCGGCGACATGTTCGACCCGGCGCTCGCCGGCTACTGGGGCTCGCGCGACCTCGACGAGGCCACCAAGACGTTCGTGTCGCTGGTCAGCGCCCACGCCGGAGTCGTCGACGGGGTGAAGGTGTCCCTCCTTGACGCCGGGCGGGAAGTCCAGCTGCGCGAACTGCTGCCGCCGACGGTCCGGGTCTACACCGGAGACGATTTCAACTACCCCGAGCTGATCCGGGGCGACGGCCAGCGGTCCAGCCACGCGCTGCTCGGCGCGTTCGCGGCCATCGCCCCGGCGGCGTCCGCCGCGCTCCAGCGGCTCGACGCCGGCGACGAGGCGGGCTTCCTGTCGATCCTGGAGCCCACCGTCCCGTTGTCGCGGCACATCTTCTCCGCCCCGACGCAGTACTACAAGACCGGCATCGCGTTCCTGTCCTGGCTCAACGGCTTCCAGCCCGGGTTCACGATGGTCGGCGGCCTGCACAGCGGCCGTAGCGTGCCGCACCTGGTCCAGACGTTCCGCCTGGCCGACGCGGCCGGCCTGCTGCTCGACCCCGAGCTGGCCGCCGAGCGGATGCGGCAGTACCTGTCGGTGGCCGGGGTGGTGATCGCATGACCACCTCCGATCCTCGTCTGGCGAAGCTGTCCCTCAACCAGATGACGACCAAATCGTGGTCCGTACGGGAGGCCGTGGCGGGCTGCGTCAGAGCCGGCATCCCGGCGATCGGCCTGTGGCGCGAACCGGTCGCCGAGATCGGCGTCGCGGCGGCGGCGAAGGCCGTCGCCGACGCCGGGCTGCGGGTGTCGTCACTGTGCCGTGGTGGGTTCCTCACCGCGTCCGGTGACGCCGGACGCGCGGCGCTCGACGACAACCGGCGCGCCATCGACGAGGCGGCGGGTCTCGGTACCGACTGCCTCGTGCTGGTCGTCGGCGGCCTGCCGGGCGGGTCCCGGGACCTGCCCGGCGCGCGGCAGCGGGTGGCGGACGCGGTGGCCGAACTCGCGCCGTACGCGGGCGAGCGGGGCGTGCGACTGGCCCTCGAACCGCTGCACCCGATGTACTGTGCCGACCGTGCCGTCCTGTCCACCCTCGGGCAGGCGCTCGACCTCGCCGAGCGGTTCCCGGTCGAGCAGGTCGGTGTCGTCGTCGACACGTTCCACATCTGGTGGGATCCCGACGTGTGGGCGCAGATCACCCGGGCCGGCGCCCGGATCGCGAGCTTCCAGGTGTGCGACTTCCTGACCCCGCTGCCGGCCGATGTACTGCTCGGGCGCGGCATGATGGGCGACGGCCACATCGAGTTCGCGCCGTTCCAGCGGGCGGTCGAGGCAGTCGGGTACACCGGCGACACCGAGGTCGAGATTTTCAACGCCGACGTGTGGGCGACCGACCCCGACCAGGTCCTGGCCACCATGAAGCAGCGGTACGTCGACCTGGTGCTCGAAGGCTGACATGCGGGTCGTCATCGCGCCCGACTCGTTCAAGGGCAGCCTCGCCGCCGGCGAGGCTGCCCGCGCGCTCGCCCGGGGCTGGCTGGCCCGGCGGCCGGCCGACGAGGTACGTCAGCTACCCCTCGCCGACGGTGGCGAGGGAACGATCGACGCCTTCGCCTCGGCGCTGCCGCAGGCCAAGCGGATGACCGAGACGGTGTGCGGCCCCGACGGGCGCACCGTGGACGCCGACTGGCTGCTGCTGCCGGACGGGTCGGCCGTTCTCGAACTCGCCCAGTCCAGCGGCCTGCCGCTGATGCGCACCCCAGATCCGCTCGGCGCGCACACCTACGGGCTCGGCGCGGTGATGCGTGCCGCGGTGGACGCCGGTGCCACTCGGCTGGTCGTCGGGCTTGGCGGCTCGGCGTCGACCGACGGTGGCACCGGCGCGCTGCGCGCGCTGGGCCTGCGGCTGTTGGATTCCGCCGGACGCGACCTGCCGCCCGGCGGCGCGGCGCTGGTCGACCTCGCCCGGATCGATGCCGGTGGACTGCTTTCCCCGCCGCCCGGTGGGATCGACCTGCTGGTCGACGTGACCGCGCCGCTGGTCGGGCCGACCGGAGCTGCGGCCACATACGGCCCGCAGAAGGGCGCGCAGCCCGACGAGGTCGACGTGCTGGACCGGGCGCTACGCCAGCTGGCCGAGGTGGTCGGGGGCCGGCCCGACGAGCCGGGGTGCGGCGCGGCCGGTGGTACCGCGTACGGCCTGGCCGCTGTCTGGGGTGCGCGCATCCTGCCGGGAGCGCGGACGATCTCCGCGCTCGTCGGGATGCCGGCCGCGCTCGCCGACGCCGACATCGTCGTCACCGGCGAGGGGCGTTTCGACCAGACCTCGCTGACGGGCAAGGTCGTCGGGTCGCTGCTCGATCAGGCCGGGGCGGTCGAGGTGCCGGTCGGCATCGTTGCCGGCCAGGTGACCGGCGTGGTGCCCCGGTCGGTGTCGGATGCCATCTCGCTCGTGGATCTGGCCGGATCGGTCGCGGCCGCACTCGACGACCCGACCAGATGGCTGGTCGAGGCCGGCGGCGTGCTGGCCCAACGACTGGCCGGAGACTGATCCCGGTGGGCGACGGCGTACGGCCGCCCCGGGGCCGCCGGTCTTCGGCCCGCGGATCTGCGTCGACGCTGACCGTCCAATGCCGCTGGTTGCCCAAATCAGGCAGTCACGCGCCACGGACCTTCGGTCGCTGGTGGTCGGTCAGCCGGAATCCGACCCCGCGTACCGCGTCGATGGTGACGCCGGTGCCGAGTTCGTGGAGCTTGCGCCGCAGTCGCTTGACCAGGGACTGCACGTCAGCCCGGCGTTGCCGCCCCTCGTCCCGCCAGACCGACCGGTGCAGCTCGGCGTAGCTCCAGACCCGGACCGGCTCGGCGGTCAGGCAGATCAGCAGGTCGTGCTCGAGTCGGGTCAGGCCGACCGTCCGGTCCCGACAGCGAGCGGTGGACCGGGCCGAGTCGATCAGCAGCGTGTCGGCCACCGGGGGCGGCTCGTCGAGCGCCGGCGCGGACGACGCCCCGGAAGGTGGCGGCGGCGCCACGATCAGCCTGCGCAGCTCGTCGAGGTCGGCGACCAGCAGCAGGGGCGCGATGCCGTCAAGGCGCTCGGCGAGCCAGATCCGCTCGGCCGGCGAGGCCGTCACCGCTATCAACAGGGGGAACTGCTCCTCGGCCGGGTCGGACCCACCCGGCGCAGTGCTCTCGTCATCCTCGGCCACGGCACCCACCCGGAGACGATGGGCAGTATCTGCCCACCTTCGTTGTGGTCGTGACGAAAACTGTCAAGCTCGTCGCCATGCTGGCAACTCTTAGTGACATGTTGCTGACGTCATGTGCTTGATCGTCCTTTCAGCCCGGCCATAGTGTCCAGACGGGTAGCCAGCGTGATCCGCGCGGCACCTGAGGGGCATGGGGTTTCGCCCGTACATCCCGTCCATTTCCGGAAGCGAATCTCCCGCACCCTTCGTCACAGTCGATCAACCCTGGATCGTTCTGGAGGAGGCAGCACCCATGCTGGAACGTCGACACAGGAGGCGCACAGCCAGATCTCTGGTGAGCGCCGGCGCGGCCTTGGTCCTCGCCGCGACAGGTTTGGCCGCGACCAGCTCCGGAGCACAGGCCGCGTCGGCCGGGGCAGGAGCAGGCGCAGTCTCCCCATCGGACAAGATCCGCCCGGAGCTGACGAAACAGTTACAGGCCGAGCGGGAGGGCGACTTCTGGATCCGGTTCAACGACAAGGCGGACCTGGGCCAGGCCAGTGCGATCAAGGACTGGGCGAAGCGCGGCACCGCGGTCGCGGACGCGTTGAAGAAGACCGCCGCAGACAGCCAGGCGAAGATCCGTGCCGAGCTCGACGCCGCGAGCGTGAAGTACCAGACGTTCTGGGCCACCAACGCCATCAAGGTGAGCGACGGCTCGCTGACGATGGCGCAGAACTTCGCCGCCCACGCCGAGGTCGAGGGCCTGTACGCCCCGATCGCCTACAAGGTGCCCGAGGTCACCAAGGGCACCGACGAGAAGGCGGTGAACGCCGTCGAGTGGGGCATCGCGAACATCAACGCTGACGACGTCTGGTCCCAGTACGGCGTCACGGGTGCGGGCATCACGGTGGCGAACATCGACACCGGAGCCCAGTTCAACCACCCGGCACTGGTCAACTCCTACCGCGGCAACAACGGCGACGGCACCTTCGACCACAACTACAACTGGTTCAACGCCGCCGGGACCTGCGCCGCCGCGCCCTGCGACAGCAACGGCCACGGCACCCACACCATGGGCACGATGGCCGGCTCCGACGGTGCGAACCAGATCGGCGTCGCCCCCGGGGTCAAGTGGATCGCGGCCAACGGCTGCTGTCCCTCCGACGCCGCGCTGATCTCCTCCGGCCAGTGGATGCTCGAGCCTCGGGACATCAACGGCCAGAACCCGGACGCCAGCAAGCGGCCGAACATCATCAACAACTCGTGGGGTACGACGTTGCCCTCCAACGACCCGTTCATGGAGGACGTGACGCTCGCCTGGACCGCGTCGGGCATCTTCGGGGTCTGGTCCAACGGAAACAACGGTCCCGGATGCCAGACCAGTGGCTCCCCGGGCAGTCTGACCAGCAACTACTCCGCCGGCGCGTACGACATCAACAACAACATCGCCAGCTTCTCCTCCCGCGGCGCGGGACAGGGCGGCACGATCAAGCCCAACATCTCGGCGCCCGGGGTGAACGTGCGGTCGAGCCTCCCGGGCAGCAGCTACGGCACCGCGAACGGCACCTCGATGGCCGCTCCGCACCTGGCCGGCGCGATCGCACTGTTGTGGTCGGCGGCGCCAGCACTGGTCGGTGACGTCAACGCGACGCGTACCCTGCTGAACACCACCGCGGTCGACAAGGCCGACGCCCAGTGCGGCGGCACCGCGAGCAACAACAACGTCTACGGCGAGGGCCGGCTGGACGCGCTCGCGCTGCTCAACGCCGCCCCGATCGGTGACACCGGCACCCTGGCCGGCACGATCACGGATGCCGCCACCGGTGCCCCGATCGCGGGTGCCGCGGTGGCGCTGACCGGTCCGGCGGACCGCCAGCTGACCACCGGGGCCGACGGAAAGTACTCCTCGCTCCTTCCGGTCGGTGCCTACCAGGTCGCCGTGACGGCGTTCGGCTATGCGAGCCGGACCGTGTCGGCGACCATCAACAAGGACGCGACCACGACGACCAACGTGGCGCTGACCGCGGTGCCGAGCATCACCGTCAGCGGAACGGTCACCGACGGCTCCGGCCACGGCTGGCCGCTCTACGCGAAGGTGAGCGTCGAGGGTGGGTCCGGTGTGTCCGACTACACCACTCCCGCCGACGGCCGGTACAGCCTGAAGCTCCCGGCCGGGGCGACGTACACCCTGAAGATCGAGCCGCAGTATCCGGGCTATCAGACGGTGACCCGGGAGGTCGTGGTCGGCTCGAGTGACGTCACGACGGATGTCGCCGTGCGGGTGGTGGCCAACGCCTGCACCACCGCGCCCGGATACCGCTACGGCTCCGACGGTGTGTACGAGACCTTCGACGGCGCCACCGCGCCGGCTGGCTGGTCCGTGGTGGACCACATGGGCAACGGTCAGGTCTGGAGGTTCACCGACAACGGTAACCGCAGCAACCTGACCGGCGGCAACGGCAACTTCGCCATCATCGACAGTGACAACTACGGCAGCGGCCAGCGGCAGGACACCTCGCTGGTGAGCCCGGTCGTCGACCTGACCGACGTCGCCACCCCGGTGATCCGGTTCAACCAGGACTTCCGGCACCTTGGCGCCGCCAACCGGGCCGACGTCGATCTCAGCCTCGACGGCGGCACCACCTGGACCAACGTGCTGCGGCAGTCGACCAATGTCCGCGGCCCACTGGTGACCGAGGTCCCGATCCCGCAGGCCGCGGGCAACGCGCAGACCCGGGTCCGGTTCCACTACTACGACGCCACCTGGGCCTGGTGGTGGCAGGTCGACAACGTGTTGATCGGCAGCGAGGTCAGCTGCAAGCCGGTCGACGGTGGCCTGGTGCTCGGCCACGTCCGCGACAAGAACGACGACGGCTACGTCAACGGCGCCACGGTCACCAGCGACGACCGGCCGGCGGAGAAGGCCACCTCCGCAGCGACTCCGGACGACCCCGACCTGCCGGACGGCTTCTTCTGGATGTTCTCGTCCCTGACGGACACCCACAAGTTCACCGCGACGGCCGGCCGGTACGTCAGCCAGAGCAAGCAGGTCGACGTCCGGGCCCACGCGGCGACGGCGGTCGAGTTCCAGCTCGCGGCCGGCCGGCTGTCGGTTCAGCCGGACCAGGTGAGCGGAACGGTCCAGATGCCCTCCGGCAAGGTCAGCAGGACGTTCACCGTGACCAACACCGGCGGGGCTCCGGTCGACGTCGAGTTCGGTGAGCGGGACGGCGGGTTCGAGCTGCTCCGGGCCGACGGGTCTCGAATCAACCAGCAGCACGTCCTCAACTCCATCGGCGCGCCGGAACAGCGGCTCACGGTTCCGACGTCGTTCGCCGCGGCGGCGTCCGGCAAGACCGCGACGGCGGCCTCCGCCGCGGTCGCCCCGCACGCCGAACCCTGGACGAACATCGCCAACTACCCGGCGAACGTGATGGACAACCGGGTGGTGAACCTGGGCGGCAAGGTCTACTCGATCGGCGGCGGCAACGGATCGGCCTCCACGGCGAAGAACTACGTCTACGATCCGATCGCACAGAACTGGGCGCCGATCGCCGACCTTCCCGGTGCGCGCAACGCCATGGCGGTGGGCGTCGTGGACGGGAAGATCATCGCGACCGGCGGCTGGGCGGCGGCCGGCCCCGACGCCACCACCTGGTCGTACGACCCGGCGGCCAACTCCTGGACGAGGAAGGCCGACAACCCCGCGCCGCGCTCGGCTGCCGGGCAGGCGGTCGTCGACGGCAAGCTGTACGCCATCGGTGGCTGCACCACCTCGTCCTGTACGCCGATGTCGAACAGCGTCGTCCGGTACGACCCGGGCGGTGACCGGTGGGAGACGCTGCCCAACTACCCGAGGTCGGTGGCCTTCGCCGCCTGCGGCGGGATCGACGGCGTCGTCTACTGCACCGGTGGAAACGACGGGTCCGTGGCGTTGAAGGCCAGCTACGCCTTCGACCCGGGGGCCAACAGCTGGACCGCCGTCGCCGACGCGCCGGTCGACACCTGGGCCAGCTCGTTCGCCGTCGCGAACGGCAAGCTCCTGGTCGTCGGCGGGGTGCAGGCCGGAGCCGTCACGAACGCCGGCTTCGGCTACGACCCGGCCACCAACTCGTGGTCCAACCTGCCGAACGCCAACACGGCGCGGTACCGCGGTGCTGCGGCGTGCGGTTTCTACAAGGTCGGCGGCTCGTCCGGCAGCTTCAACGCGACACCGGACAGCGAGGTGCTGCCCGGTCTCGAGGAGTGTGCCGGGCGGCCCGCCGACGTCAGTTGGATGACGATCGACAAGACGGCGGTCACGCTGGCGCCGGGCGACAAGGTCACGGTCACCGTCGGGATGACCGCGAGCGTCGACCAGCCGGGAACCTACTCCGGCCTGGTCTCGATCAAGCAGAACACGCCGTACCAGGTGCAGCCGGTCGTGGTGACGATGAACGTGCAGCCGCCGAAGTCGTGGGGCAAGCTGCTGGGCACGGTCACCGGAACGAGCTGCCAGGGAGCGAGTGCACCGATCTCCGATGCGCTCGTCCAGGTCGACTCGAAGCGGCTGTCGTGGTCCTTCGCCACCGACGCCGAGGGTAGGTACGCCTACTGGCTCGACAGCCAGCACAACCCGCTGACCATCATCGTCGCCAAGGACGGCTGGAAGCCCCAGACCCGCAAGACGTCGATCGGCGGTGGCGCACCGAAGGTGGAGAACTTCGCGCTCTCCCCGATCCGCTGTTGACAGCTGACCGCTAGCTGACAGGTCCGGCCCGCCTGGTTTCCGACCGGCGGGCCGGACTCAGCTTCGCCGGCTGCGAGCCGCGGCCACAGCGGTGCGGCGTCAGGGGCACGGCACCGGTCAGGCCGCGGCGAGGCGGAAGCCGACCCCGCGGACCGCCTGGATCGTCGCGGCGGCGTCCAGCCGGGCGAGCTTGCGTCGTACCCGCCGCACCACCGAGTGCATGTGCGAACCGCGGCCGAGATGCTGGTTGCCCCAGACCTCAAGGTGCAGCCGTTCATACGTCCAGACCTGTCCGGGCACGCCGACCAGGCACAACAGGACATCGTGCTCCAGCGGCGTCAGCTCGATCTCGCGGTCCAGCCAGCGCAGCACCCGTCGGTCGGAATCGATCATCAGGGTGGCTGGTGGCCGGTCGTCGTCCGCCACCGCCGCGCCGATCACCGTCTCGACGGGCGGGGCCACCATCGCGGCGGGGCCCGTCGCGGCCACGTCGAGGAACTTCCGGGCCTGCTCGGCGCTGGAGACGATCAGAAACGCCTCGGTCCCGCCGAGCAGCTGTGCCAGTTGTCTGCGCTCAGCCGGCGAGGATCCGATGCCGATGGCCAAGGACGGTGCCGGGACATCCGTCATCCGCCACCCCCTCCGCTGGCTTCTGCCGATCTTGTCGCGATGATCCGCCATATGCAATAGAAAACTGCAAGTTTATTGATGCGTGAGGAAGTGGCCGGAGCGGCAATGTGACCGCCCAGCCTGTCGAACTCGCCGCGCGGGAACCGGTTGACCGTGGTCGGCCGAGCGGGCCGGTGGAGCTCAGGCGCCGATGGCGCGCAGGTT
>NZ_JBFBAO010000260.1:0-10283 GCF_040682255.1 Micromonospora sp. NPDC051296
CGGGCGTACATCGTTGTCGGGCCGATCGCCGACGTACAGGATCGAAGCCGCATCGCCACCGCCTTCGCGAACGACTCGCTCGAAGAAGGCCGGTGACGGCTTCGCCACGCCCCAGCCGTCCGACGTGCCGATCACGTCCACGGGGAGGTCCAGAGCGCGGAGGATCGTCTCGGCATGAGCCGGCTGGTTGCCGGCCAGGCCCACGAACAGGCCCTGGTCCTTCAAGGAGGTCAGGCACGGTCGGGCGTCGGGGTAGAGATCCTCTTCGCCGAACGACTCCGGTTTGCCGGCGGCTGCTCGGCGTTCGAGCTCGGCCGCGAGATCGAAACCGGGCCGGAAGACCCGGAACGGTTCCTGCCAGTCCAGACCCCGGGCGATCGCCGCACCGAAGACCGCCGAGAACGTATGCCGTGGCACACCGAGCCAGTCCGCCCAGGTCTCGAACTCGCGGGACTCGTCGAGAATCGTCCCGCCGACATCAAAGAAGACCGCGTCGATCAATTGCGTTCCTCCGTCACGATCGCGCTGCCGCTGGATCATAGACGGGGATCATCGGTATCTCGCAGCCGTGCGCAACGGCGGCCGGGGTGACCGGATCGTGGGCGGGGTCTTGAAATCGTACTTTCTCGGTAGGAATATTGGCGGACCGTCGGTCTCCCTCATCTCCCGAGGCGACCATCGCCGTCGTCAACGACCTGCGGGCCTGGTTCTTCATCCTGGCCTTCGTCAGCATCGACTGGAGGTCCGGGTGGCAGCGCTGCGGCAGGCCGGGTGGCGGCCGGTGGCGGTGTTCGGCGGGGCCACGGTGTTCAACCTGGTCCTCGCGCTCGGCCTGGCCTCGGTGCTGTTCGCCGGGTTCACCATCAGCTGACGCCCCCGGTCCGCCGGTCAGCTCGCGCGGCGGGCGAAGAAGTCGGCCAGCACCCGGGTGTGGGTGGAGAACGCCAGCTCGGTCGGCTCGGTCAGCACCAGCCATTCGGTGGCTTCCGCCGTCGGCGCCGACGGCGGAAGCTCGGCGGCGGGGCGTACCGGCAGCTCACCGAAGATCATCATGGTGCCGCCGGCCGGTGCGCTGTGCACCGCGACCACCTCCGCGTCGGCCGGGTCGGCGAGCAACCCCGTCTCCTCCCGCAGCTCGCGGACCAGCGCGTCCCGCCACTCCTCGCCGTACTCGATGAAACCGCCGGGCAGCGCGAGCAGCCCGCGGGCGGGTTCGATGTCGCGCCGGACGACGACCACGCCGAGCCCGGTGGCGGTACGCACCGGCAGCACCGCCACGGCGACCGGCAGAGGGTTACGCCAGACCGTCTGGCCGCAGGCCGCGCAGAGCCGGGGCCATTCGGCCGCCGCGGGGTAGGCCGTGCCACAGTACGAGCAGTGCGAGTACGCCACGCCGGTCATGGCGATGGACGTTACCGGTCACCCGGTGCGGGTCGGGCCTCCGGGGCGGCGGGGGAGAAGCGAGATCAGACCTTTCCGAGGCGGGCGTTGCCGATCGCGTCCATCCGGCCCCACCGCCCCGGGATGCCGAGCAGTTCGACCCGGCCGAACCGCTCCGGTATCTCCGGGTGCACCACCAGGTGCTCGCCGTACGGCTCCAGACCGAGCAGGGAACGCAGCAGCAGGAAGGTGGCGCCGGTCGCGGACGCCTGCGGGCTGTTCGCTGCCGGATACGGCACCGGATAGCGGGTCCGGTCCCGGTCGTAGCCGGCGAACGACTCCGGCATCCGCCCGGCGAAGTGCTGGGCCGCGTCCAGGACGGCCTCGGCGATCACGCCGGCCTCCCGCCGGAATCCGTACCGCCGCAGCCCCGAGGCGATCAGCGAGTTGTCGAACGGCCACACCGTGCCGACGTGGTAGCCGAGCGGGTTGTAGCGGACCTGCCCGGTGGCCAGGGTCCGTACCCCCCAACCGGAGAACAGCCGCGGCCCGAGCAGATGGCCGGCGACCGCGGCGGCCCGGGACTCGTCCACGATGCCGCTCCACAGCAGGTGGCCCATGTTCGAGGCCAACGCGTCCACCTGGTCGCCGTCGGGGCCGAGCGCCAGCGCGAAGTACTCGCCGTCGCGGATCCAGAAGTCCCGGTTGAACCGCTGCTTGAGCTGCTCCGCCTCCCGCTCCAGGCGGTCGGCGTACGCCGGATCGCCCCACAGTTCGCGGGCCAGCCGGGCGCCGCGTCGCTTCGCGTCGTACACGTAGCCCTGCAACTCGCAGGTGGCCCGGAGCAGCCCGGGCAGCCGGCCGTCGCGATAGCAGATCGCCTCGGGGGAGTCCTTCCAGCAATGGTTCTGCGCGCCGTTCTTGTCGTTGCGCCGGTGATACCAGAGGTAGCCGTCGCCGCGCAGGTCGCCGTACTCGTCAATCCAGTGCAGCGCCGCGCGGGCCGCCTCCTCGAGATTCCGGACCAGGGCGGCGTCGCCGGTCCAGCGTTCGTACTCGTCGAGCAGTACGACGAACAGCGGGGTCACGTCCGCCCCGCCGTAGTACGGCGACTGCGGTCGCTCCTCGAAGGCGGCCATCTCCCCGTACCGCAGCTCATTGATCATCTTTCCGGGCTCCTCGTCCCGGTAGTCGTCGAGCACGGAGCCCTGGAAGATGGCGAGCAGACGCAGTGTCGTGGCGGCCAGGTCGGGGACGAAGGGCAGCGCCTGGTAGCTGGTGAGGATGCTGTCCCGGCCGATGATGGTGGCCGACCAGGGCAGCCCGGCCGCCGGCATCGTCTCCCCGGGCAGCGCCAGCGGGGAGAAGCGCAGGCCGGCGAGATCCACCAGACCTCGCTGGTAGGTCATGGTCAACGGCGCCCAGTCGCAGCTCAGCTGGGGTGCCGCGGCGAGCCACCGGCGCAGGTCGTGGTGCAGTTGGCCGCCCAGATCGCCGGACGGGCGGGCCGCCCCACCCTGACCGTACGGCTGCCCCAGCCGGTCCCGGACGTCCGCCCCGTCCGGGCGCAGCACCAGGCACTTGACCTGCAGCGTCGTGCTCCACTTGCCCTGCCGGTCGACCCGGATCCGGAACGTCAACCCGCCCTCGTCGAGCTGGGCCGGCTCGCTGGTGACGACATCCGTCACCCGGTGGAACCTCTCCCGCCGGTACCCCAGCCGCAGGCAGCCGTCCGACACCTCCCGATAGCCGCGCAGCGCCGACGCCTGCGGCCAGACCACGCTGTAGATCGGCGCGAAGTCGCTGTCCACGTCGATCCGCAGGACGTACTCGGCCGGCTCGCCGGTGTGGTTGAGCACGGTGAGGCGTTCGGTGAAGCTGCTGTCCGAGATCCACCGGTCGCGGATGACGGAGATCTTCGCGTCCACGTAGTGGGTCGGATGGCCGGGCACCAGGAAGAACCGGATCTCGTAGTAGCTGGGGTCGTGCACGGCCAGCGGGTGCAGCTGCTCCCCGTCGAGGGTCAGCCGCCAGGTGGACAGGAAGCGGGTGTCGAAGGCGAAGAAGCCGCTCGGGTTGGTCGGGCTGAAGGCCATGTCCCCGTTGTCCTCGCTGAGCGCGAAGATGTTGCCGTCGAGAATGCGGACCAGCTTCTTCACCGCCGCTCCCGCCCCTCCGTCGGGCCGGCGTGACCGGCCACGGCCCGGGGGTGGCGCGCACCGGGCGGCGGCGCGAAAAGCCGCTCCAGCATGAGCACGAACCGGAACTCGCCATCAGCGGTGAAGTCGTTGCGCAGCCACGCCGGCAGCGGCTTCAGCTCGCCACGCGCCATCCGGAGGAAGAGCGCCTCGTCGGTGTGGATCACGGTGTCGGCGTCGTCCGCCCGGCCCTGGGACACCACGACCTGTCCCCGGTCGATGGCGACCAGCCAGTGGTCGACGCCGTCGGGACCGGCCAGGTCGAAGCGGACGGTGCCGGAGACCTGCCGCAGCATCCGCCCCCCGCCGCGGGCGAGGCCGTCGAAGAAGTCGCGCACCGCCTCCGACATCGCACACCTCCTCCGGGCCGTGGCCGGCGGCGGTTGGCACCGGATGGCCCGACCCGGCGCGGCGCTGGAGTCGGCGAGGCTTCACCGCATACGTCACTTTAGCGGCTTTGATCCGCTTACGAGGTGGTCTCCGGCAGCGGGTGTGCGCCCCGGTCCGACCGCGGCCGTGGAGATTGCCGTTGGTTTCCGATGCGGGTGGGCCTATGGTGGTTCGATGCATCCCGCCGCCCTGCTGGACCGCGTCGCCGTCACCACGGCGGCGTCGGTGCCGGCTGCCCCGCGCGGGCAGCACGCCGCGGCGGCCCGGCCGGGTTGGCTTTCTGTACAGGCCGGCCACGGCCTGCCGAGCCCCGCCGGCCGGAGCCCTCCGGAACCCGTCCATCCATCAGGGACGGCCAAGGGCGAAGCTACCGGCTTCGGCCCTTTTCTATTTCCGGAGAGGGATCCGACATGAGCACCGACACGTACGACCAGGAATGGCTCACCGAGCTGCAGGCAACACTGACCCACGAGTTCGAGGCCCACACGGCGCGGCTGACCCAGTTGACGGCGGACACCGGCGACCCGGCCGAGGCACACACCAGCGCGGCGTTGATCGTGGCCACCCGGCAGAGCCTGGAGCGGATCTCGGGCGCGCTGCGCCGCCTGACCGCCGGCAGCTACGGCAGCTGCGAGAAGTGCGGCACGACGATTCCACGGGAGCGCCTGGAGATCCTGCCGCACGCCCGGTTCTGCGTGCCCTGCCAGCAGAAGCACAACGGCTGACCCGGCGCGGGTTGCCGCACCGGAGCTACCGGTGCGGCAGCCCGTCGTCGCCGCCGAGGGACCCGGTCGTCGCGGCGGTGCCGGACGGTCCGGGCATTCCGGCGGCACCGGGTGGCCCGGCAGCACCGCCGCTGCCGAGCGGACCCGGGCCGGTGGCGGGCAGGCCCGGTGTGACGATGACACCGGGCGGCGCGGCCGGCTCCGCGATCAGGCTGGCGGTGACGGTGGCGGTCATGCCGTCGGGCCGGCGGGTGAGGGTCAGCGCCCCGGTCAGGTGGTGGGCCAGCCAGAGCCCCCGCCCGCCCGGGGTGTTCGTCGCCGGCAGGTGCACCGCCAGGTCGCCGCTGCCCGGGCCGTGATCGGTCACCTCGCAGACGAGTAGGTCGGCGCGCCGGAACAGGTCGAGCCGGCCACGGCCGCCGCCGTGCAGCACGGCGTTGGTGACCAGTTCGTGCACGGCCAGGACGAGATCCTCGGCCACCTCGCCGCTGAGGCCCGCGGCGGCGATCCGCGCGGCGAGCAGGTGCCGCAGCGGGGTCACCGTCTGTGCGGTGAACGGCTGGGACAACAGGGAGGTCACCTCGCCGTCACCGGGGGACGGGCCGCTCGGGCCACTGGCGTCCGGTCGGCCGAGGTTGCTCATCCTGGCAGGTTACGTCCTTTGGCGGCGTCCGCGACCTTTGCCGAACGGCAAGGGTCAGGCTGCCCGGCCCGGACCGGGTACGGATACCGTGGCGAAACGCCACAACGAGTTCTGCCCTTTCCGCCGGCACTGACGGTTCTCAGCCCTTCTCCACCGAGGTACGGCCGAAGGAACGCCCGAGCCCGCGTACCTCGTCCTCCATCTGCTCGACCAGATCCGCACCCCCGAACCGGGTGATCAAGGCGTCGGACATCCCGCTGAGCACCACCGGCCGCAGCGCCTGGACCAGGGCGATCGAACGGGGCACGTAGACCTTGCGCCGGCGGCGCTCGATGCCGCGCAGCAGCGCGTCGGCGCACCGCTCGACGCTGACCACGGTGGACAGCGGCCAGGGCAGCTTGCGCTGCGCGTCCCGGAACGACGCGAGGTCGTCCCGGATGTCCCGGACCAGATCGGTGTCGATCCAGATCGGGTGGGCCGTGCCCACGGTCAACCCGCGCCGGCGGTTCTCCAGGCGCAGCACGTTGCCGAACTGCTCGACGCCTGCCTTCGCCGCGCAGTAGGCGGCCATGCCCGGCATGGCGGCGAAGGCCGCCGCCGACGAGACGATCAGGACGTGGCCCCGGGCGGCCACGACGTGCGGCAGCGTCGCGCTGACCGTACGGACCACGCCGGACAGGTTCACGTCGATGGTACGCACCAGCGCGTCGACCGGCCCGGTCGCGACGGTGCCGAGGTTGGCGACGCCGGCGTTGGCGACCACCACGTCGATGCCGCCGTACCGCTCGACGGTCGAGGCGACGGCGTCCGCCAGCCCGGCCTGGTCGGTGACGTCGCACTCGTACCAGTGCCCGTTCAACTCCTCGGCGACCTGCCGCAGCAGCGCTGGTTCCAAACCGACCAGGGCGACGCGGGCACCCCGGGCGGCGGCGACCCGGGCCAGCTGGGCGCCGATGCCGCGGGCGGCGCCGGTGATCAGGATGGTCCGGCCGCGAAGGTCATACCGCATCGGCGTGCCCCCGGCTCCGGTGTCGGCGGTCGGCCCCGACCATGTCGATGTCCATCATTCCTCCGCGTGTCCGGCTACGACCCCGTCCCCGAAGCCTAGGCGGGCAGCGACGCCCGGCGGCGGGCCAGGAACGCCCGCTCGGCGGCGTTGCCGGTGCGGGCGATCGCCGCGTCGTACGCGGCGGCGGCCTCACCTGCCCGGCCCAGCCGGCGCAGCAGGTCGGCGCGGATGGCGTGGCAGAGGTGGTAGTCCGCCAGGTCGAGCCGGTCGACCAGGGCGAGCGCGACCGCCGGGCCGTCGACCTCGGCCACCGCCGCCGCCCGGTTCAGCGCGGCCACCGGGCTCGGGGCGACGGCCATCAACTGGTCGTACAGCGTCACCACCTGGCGCCAGTCGGTGTCCGGCACGCTGGCGGCGTCACTGTGCACCGCGTTGATGGCGGCCTGGATCTGGTACGGGCCCGGCCGGTCACGCCGCAGGCACCGCCGGACCAGTTCCTGGCCCTCGTCGATCAGCGGCCGGTCCCAACGGGTGCGGTCCTGCTCGGCCAGCGGCACCAGGTCCCCACCGGCCGTGGTGCGGGCCGGCCGGCGCGCCTCGACCAGCAGCATGAGCGCGAGCAGTCCCAGCACTTCCGGCTCGTCCGGCATCAGCTCGGCCAGCAGCCGGCCCAGCCGGATCGCCTCCGCGCACAGGTCGGGCCGGGTGAGCTGGTCACCCGAGCTGGCCGCGTACCCCTCGTTGAAGATCAGGTACACCACCGCCAGGACCGATCGGAGGCGGTCCGGCAGATCGGCCTCCTTCGGCACCCGGTACGGGATGCGCGCGTCCCGGATCTTGCCCTTGGCCCGGACCAGACGCTGCGCCATCGTCGGCTCGGGGACCAGGAAGGCGCGGGCGATCTCGGCGGTGGTGAGGCCGCCGAGCAGCCGCAGCGCCAGGGCGACCCGGGCGGCCGGGGCGAGCGCCGGATGGCAGCAGGTGAAGACCAGGCGCAGCCGGTTGTCGGGCACGGGGCTCTCCTCGGCGGGGTCGTCGCGCGCGTGCAGCAGCGCCGCCTGGGCGTGCCGGTCCTCCCGGCCGGTCTCCCGCCGTAGCCGGTCGATCGCCCGCCGGCGAGCGGTGGTGATGATCCAGCCGGCCGGGCTGGGCGGCACACCGGTGCGCGGCCATCGGGTCACCGCCGTGGCGAAGGCATCCTGGACCGCCTCCTCGGCGACGTCGATGTCGCCGAAGACGCGGACCAGGACCGCCACCGCGCGGGCGTACTCGTCGCGGAAGACCCGTTCGACGGTCAGCTTGGTTCCTCGTCGTGGAACGGGCGTACCTCGACCGGCAGCAGACGCAGCGCGTCGGCCAGCTTGCGCCCCCACTCCAGCGCCGCGTCCAGGTCCGGCGCGCGCACGATGGTGAAGCCCCCGACGTGTTCCTTGCCCTCCAGGTACGGCCCGTCGGTCAGCAGCGCGTCGCCGTCGGCGCCCCGGATCACGGTGGCCGTGCTCGGCGGGTGCAGGCCGCCGGAGAAGACCCAGGCACCGGCGTCCTTCATCTCCTGCCTGAGGGCGTTGACGTCCCGCATGATCGGCTCCAGGAACTCCGGCGGCGGCGGGTCACCGTCGGGCTGGTAGATGGTGAGCAGGTACTGCGGCACGGCTGTGCTCCTTTTCTTCGGTGGCCGGTCCGGCGCCGGCTCCTCACCCTTTACACGAACGGCTTCCCGCCGAATCGACAACCCGCCCGTGCCACGTACCGCCCGGAGCGGAGATCGGGAAGGATCGACCCGACGACCACGACGACAGGGAGGACTCCGCATGGCTGACTTCGTCGGCGCCGTGGACCAGGGCACCACCAGCACCCGATTCATGATTTTCGACCACGGTGGCAACGAGGTCGGCCGCCACCAGCTCGAACACCAGCAGATCCTGCCGCGGGCCGGCTGGGTGGAGCACAACCCGGTGGAGATCTGGGAGCGGACCCAGACCGTCGTGCGTACGGCGATGAACATGCACAGCCTGGCCGCGTCCGACCTGGCGGCGCTCGGCGTCACCAACCAGCGGGAGACCACCGTGGTGTGGAACCGGCGTACCGGACGGCCGTACTACAACGCCATCGTCTGGCAGGACACCCGTACCGACCGCATCGCCTCGGCGCTGGAGCGCGACGGGCGGGGCGAGGTCATCCGGCGCAAAGCCGGCCTGCCGCCAGCGACCTACTTCTCCGGTGGCAAGATCCAGTGGATCCTGGAGAACGTCGAGGGGGTCCGCGAGGCCGCCGAACGCGGCGAGGCCGTTTTCGGCAACACCGACACCTGGCTGCTGTGGCACCTCACCGGCGGCACCGACGGCGGGCTGCATGTCACCGACCCCACCAACGCCAGCCGCACCATGTTGATGAACCTGGAGACGCTGGACTGGGACGACGAGCTGTTGTCGTTCTTCGGCATCCCGCGGGCCATGCTGCCGCGGATCATCCCGTCGTCCGACCCGCACGCCTACGGCAGCACCCTGCCGAACGGCCCGTTCGCCGGCCCGGTCCGGATCACCGGCGACCTGGGCGACCAGCAGGCCGCCACCGTCGGGCAGGTCTGCTTCGCGCCGGGCGAGGCGAAGAACACCTACGGTACGGGCAACTTCATGCTGCTCAACACCGGCTCGGACATCGTCCGCTCGAAGGCCGGGCTGCTCACCACGGTCTGCTACCAGTTCGCCGGCGCGGCACCGGTCTACGCGCTGGAAGGATCGATCGCCGTGACCGGCTCGGCGGTGCAGTGGCTACGCGACCAGTTGAAGATCATCAGCAGCGCGGCGCAGAGCGAGGACCTCGCCCGCCAGGTTCCCGACAGCGGCGGGGTCTACTTCGTACCCGCCTTCTCCGGCCTGTTCGCCCCGTACTGGCGCTCCGACGCCCGGGGTGCCATCGTCGGTCTGTCCCGCTTCAACACCGACGCGCACATCGCCCGGGCCACCCTGGAGGCGATCTGCTACCAGAGCCGGGACGTGGCCGACGCCATGGCGCAGGACTCCGGCGTACCCCTGGAGAGCCTGAAGGTCGACGGCGGCGTCACCGTCAACGACCTGTGCATGCAGTTGCAGGCGGACATCCTCGGCGTGCCGGTCAGCCGGCCGGTGGTCGCCGAGACCACCGCCCTCGGCGCGGCCTACGCCGCAGGGCTGGCGGTCGGCTTCTGGCGGGACACCGACGAGCTGCGCGAGAACTGGAACGAGAGCCGGCGCTGGCAGCCGTCCTGGTCGCCGGAGCAGCGCGCGACCGGCTACGCCGGCTGGAAGAAGGCGGTGCAGCGCACCCTCGACTGGGTCGACGTCGGCTGAAACACCTCTTAATCCGCGGGTTCGGGGTTCGAGTCCCTGGCGGCGCACCACCGAGCAAGGCCCTGACCTGGTAGTTCTCTGCCCGTCGGGGCCTTTTCGCGTACGCCGCCGTGGCTTGGGTGATCGGTGGGCGCTCGGGAGCCGTTGCAGTGGATCTCAAGCCGGAAGGGCTGACCGAGTTCATCACCTCCAGTAAGGAGGCCCTGCTCTCGGTGTAGGGCAGCTTGGGCAGACCATCTCCAGGTTTGCGGTTATGGCGCCGGTGGCGACGTGGCGCGACATGATCAGGACTGCGACCTGTCGGGCGGGCTGGTCCGGCCGACGGTGGACGCCGGGGCATGGTCGTGGACACAGGGTGCTGACCTTGCCTGGAGTCGGCATCGCCCCGCCGCTGCACAGCCCCTACGCTGGCAGCATGAGGGAACCCAGTGCGGACCGGACCTACGCCACGCCGGATGACCTCCCGGTCTCGGCCATGCTGCCTGAGCTGCTGCGAAGTGTTCGTGAGGGGCAGGTCGTCTACCTCACCGAGCAGGATGAACCGGTCGCCGGTGGAGGTAGCGAGGGCGGGCCTGGCGGCACTGGGATGAACCGACGAGGGGCCACGGT
>NZ_JBFBAO010000261.1:0-10234 GCF_040682255.1 Micromonospora sp. NPDC051296
GTCGAGCGCCGGGACCGTGCCGAAGCGGCGGCGCAGCCCCTGTAGCCGTACCGCCACGCCGCGCCGGTCGCGGCGGCCTGCGGAAGGGGTGACGATGACCTACTGGAACCCGATCGAGCGGTACGGCGTCGACGCGTTCGCCCGGGACCTCGCCGCGGCCGGTGGCACCGGGCTGATCACGCCCGATCTGATTCCGGACGAGGCCGACGAGTGGCTCGCCGCCTCGGACACGTACGGGCTGGACCGCACCTTCCTGGTCGCGCCGTCGTCCACCGACGCCCGGTTGGCGATGACGGTCGCGCACTGCCGTGGTTTCGTCTACGCCACCGCGATCATGGGGGTGACCGGAGCCCGTACCCAGACCTCGCAGGCGGCGCCGGTGCTGGTGTCCCGGGTCCGCGAGGCCACCGACCTGCCGGTCGGTGTCGGGCTGGGTGTGGGCACCGGGGCGCAGGCCGCCACCGTCGCCGGGTACGCCGACGGGGTGATCGTCGGCAGCGCGTTGATCCGCTGCCTGCTGGACGCGCCGGACGAGGCCGCCGGCCTGGCCGCCCTACGCACCCTCAGCGCCGACCTGGCCGACGGCGTCCGTACCTCCACCCGCTGAACCTCACCCCGCGCCGTTCCCCACCTCACAAACCGCACCGATCGCCGACCTTGTGTCGCCCGAATGCGATTGATGTCCGGGTTTGCCAAGGCGGACAGTGCCCAGATCGCGGGGGTGGGGCCGTGGGGTGGCCGGATCGGCGCGTGGGCGGGGTGACGCCAGGGGGGTCAGCAGCGGTAGCCTTTGCACCCGTGAGTCTCGCCTCGCCAATGCCACTGGCCGCCCTTCCCAGCCCGAGCACCGCCGTCTGGCATCTCGGCCCATTCCCCCTGCGGGCGTACGCGCTGTGCATCATCGCCGGCATCGTGGTGGCCTGCTGGGTCACCGAGCGGCGGCTGCGTCAGCGCGGCGTCGCCCCCGGTGCGGTGCTCGACATCGCCCTCTGGGCGGTGCCGGCCGGCATCATCGGCGCCCGGATCTACCACGTGATCACCTCGCCGGCGCCGTACTTCGGCACCGGCGGGGACTGGGTCAAGATCTTCTTCATCCACGAGGGTGGGCTCGGTATCTGGGGTGCGGTCGCCGGTGGCGCGGTCGGTGCCTGGATCGCCGCCCGGCAGTTGGGTATCCCGTTCACGGTGGTCGCCGACGCGCTGGCGCCGGGCCTGCCGCTGGCCCAGGCGATCGGCCGGCTCGGCAACTGGTTCAACAACGAGCTCTACGGTGGGCGCACCAACCTGCCCTGGGGGCTGGAGATCCACCGGATGGACGGCGGCCAGGCGCTGCGCGACGAGACCGGCCGGCCGATCCTCGAGGAGGGGCTCTACCACCCGACCTTCGCCTACGAGGCGCTGTGGAACGTCGGGGTCGCCGCGCTGGTGTACTTCCTCGACCGCCGGCTGAAGCTCGGCCGTGGTCGGGCGTTCGCGCTCTACGTGATGGGCTACACCGCCGGCCGGTTCTGGATCGAGATGATGCGTACCGACGAGGCCAACACCATCCTCGGCGTACGACTCAACGTCTGGACCGCGGCGCTGGTGTTCCTCGGCGCGCTGATCTACTTCCTGCGGGTCCGCGGGCCGCGCGAGTACCTGATCCCGATCGGCGTGCCGGCCGCGACCGTGCCGCCGGCCGACTCCGACATCTCCCAGGTCGACCTGTCGGCGAAGCAGGCCGCCGAGCCGGCCGCGCCCGAGGGGTACCGGGTGGTCAGCGAGGAGCAGTTCCAGCACTGGCGGGAGACCGGCGAGGCGCCGCCCGAGCCGGGGGACGACGCCGATGGCGGGTCCTCGCTCGACGGGGAGCAGCCGGACGGCGAGCCCGTGGCGGGTGACGTGGCGGGGGCCACCTCGGCCCGGATCGCCGACGGTGAGGCGACGGAGTCCGCGGCGGCCCGGCCCGCCGACCGCGACAGCTGAGGGGCGGCACCATGCGGACCGCGGTGGTGGTCGGCGGCGGCCTCGGCGGCCTGGCGGTCGCCGGCGCGCTCGCCCGATCCGGCTGGCAGGTCACCCTCCTGGAACGGGCCGACCGGATCCGCCCCGAGCCGACCGCCGTGGTGCTCTGGCCCAACGGGGTCCGTGCCCTGCGCGCGCTGGACCTCGGCGCGGGCCTGGACGCGATCGCCACCCCGCTGCCCGACAGCGGCATACGCCGCCCGGACGGGCACTGGCTGGTGCAGCCGCGGCAGACCCCGGTCGAGCGCCTTCCGGTCGTGGTGCACCGGGAGGACCTGCACGACGCGCTGATCGCCGGCCTGGGCGACCGGGTCGAGCTGCGTACCGGGGTGACCGTGCGGACGGTGCGGGCGGCAGCGGGGCTGCGCCCCGCGGTCGGTGACGGCCGGCACACGTTCGAGGCGGACCTGGTGGTCGCGGCCGACGGCGCCGACAGTGTGGTCCGCCGCCAGCTCGCCCCCGAGGCGGGCGTGGTCAGCTCCGGGTGCGCCGCCTGGCGGGCGGTGATCCCCTGGTACCGGGCGCCGAGCCTGCCCGTCGGCGAACCCGTCGGTGGGGAGATCCTCGGTGCCGGCTACCGCTTCGTGGCCGCCTCGCTGGGCGAGCGCGGCTCCTCCGGCGCCTCCAGCCGGGGTGGCATCTACTGGATGGCCACTGCGGCCGGCGCGCCCCGACCCGAGCCGCCGGAGACGCAGCTGGGCTTGCTGCGCCGCTGGTACGCCGGCTGGCCCGCGCCGGTCGACGAGCTGCTGGCCGCCACCGACCCGGCCGACCTGGTGCAGCAGGAGATCCGTGAGCTGCGCCCGCTGCCGCGGGCGTACGGCTTCCCGGTCGGGCCGGGCGGCGTGGTGCTGCTCGGCGACGCGGCCCACGCCATGCCGCCGCACCTCGGGCAGGGGGCCTGCCTCGCCTTCGAGGATGCCGCGACGCTCGCCGCGCTGCTGCGGGAGTCGCGGCTGCCCGACGCGGTGGTCGCGTACGACCGGTCGCGCCGCCCCCGCGCCGCGGCCGTGGTCCGGCAGACCCGACGGATGTCCGCCGTGCTGCAGACCCGGGGCCGGCTGGCGTTGCGTGCCCGCGACGCCGCCCTCGGCACCATCACCCCTCGCCTGCTGGGCAGCGCCGCCGCCGTGGCCGCCCAGTGGCGTCCGCCGTCCTGACCCCGCACCCCCGTCCCGCGCCGATCGTGGAGTTGTGCTGGGGGGGCGAAAGCCACGAAGGCGCACCGAACGGCCACCACAACTCCTTGGTCGCGAGGAGTCGCGGGTCAGGGGCGGAGGGGAGCGGGTTCGGCGATGCAGGCGGTGCCGACGCGGCGGAAGCCGGCGCGGAGATAGACCCGGGCGATCTCCTCGCTGCCGGCGGAGAGGAAGACCACCGCGACGCCGTCGGCCAGCAGGGCGCGGGCCAGGGTTGCGGTGACCGCTGCGGCCAGGCCACGGCGGCGGGCTGACGGCAGAGTGGCCACCCCGGCGATCTCGGCCACGTCGTCGACCCGCATGGCCATTCCGCTGGCCAGCGCCCCCTCGCCGGGTGTCTCGGCCAGCGCCGAGAGCCGGCTGCCGTCGGTGATGCGGGCCCGTTCCTCGTCCAGCGCCGCGACGTCCAGGCCGGTGCGGGCGGCGTCGCGGTGGGCCGGGCCGGCCTCGCCGCGGCCGGTGCCGGGTGCGGCGAATCCCACCGCCGCGACCGCCCGCCGGGTGGCCACGTCCGCGGCGAGCGTCGGTGCGGACGCCGCCAGCAGCCGCACCGGTACGTCGGTGAAGGTCGCCGGGTCCCCCACGGCGCCCGGGTCGAGCACCATCAGCGGGGCCTCCAGCACGGCCAGCCCCGCCGAGCGGGCCACCGCGAGCAGCTCCGGGTTGACCTCGTGCACCCACTCCAGGGCCTCGGGCAGGCCCAGTTCCCGCTGCCGGGCCCGGACCACCGCCAGGTCGGCCAGCGACGGCGGCCGGTCCGCGCCAGGGCGCGGCCGGGCGTAGAACGGCCATCCGGCTCCCTCGCGGACGAACAGGACACAGGCACCGTGATTCTCCGCGCGGGCCGCATCCCGGGGCACCGCGTCGTAGAACCGCTCCAACCGGTCGAGCAGGTCAGCGCGCCGTATATCCACCGCGCGAGACTACATGTCCCAGAGTCTGGACGGTGTGATCAATCCGCACTGGCCTTGCGCACCGCGCCCTAACGTAGACTCAATAATCCGCAAAGGGCCGACGTCGTCCCGACCATGATCCACCCTGAGTGACGACAGGAGGCCCGGTGGCCTTTGCGTACCCTCACCGCCCCCAGCCGGCGCCGCGAAACGGCCAGCTAGCGTCCCCTGCCGGCCTCTACGACGCCTCCCGCGAGCACGACGCGTGCGGCGTGGCCTTCGTGGCGGACCTGCACGGACGGCGCTCCCATACGGTGGTCGCCAACGGCCTCGGCGCGCTGTGCCGGCTGGACCACCGGGGTGCCCGGGGTGCGGAACCGAACACCGGTGACGGCGCGGGCATCATGATCCAGGTGCCGGACGCGTTCCTGCGCGCGGTGGTGGACTTCCCGCTGCCCCCGGCCGGCGAGTACGCCACCGGCCTGGTCTTCCTGCCCGACGACGATGCCGCCGAGGCCCGCGCCCGGCAGGTGGTCGAGAAGTACGCCCTGGTCGAAGGCGCCGCCCTGCTCGGCTGGCGGGACGTCCCGGTCGACCCGTCCGACCTCGGCGAGACGGCCCTCGCGGCGATGCCCCGGGTGCGGCAGATCTTCCTCGCCGCGCACCGGCTCACCGACACCCCCGCCGGCCCGGCCGGCTCCCCGCTGCGCGGCATCGAGCTGGAGCGGGTCGCCTTCTGCGTACGCAAGCAGGCCGAGCGGGAGTCCGCCGAGCGCGGCGTGCCGGCGTACTTCCCGTCGCTGTCCGGGCGGACCATGGTCTACAAGGGGATGCTCACCCCGGACCAGCTGCCGGCGTTCTACCCGGATCTGACCGACGAGCGGGTGGACAGCGCCATCGCCCTGGTGCACTCCCGGTTCTCCACCAACACCTTCCCGTCCTGGCCGCTGGCGCACCCGTACCGGTTCATCGCACACAACGGCGAGATCAACACCATCCGCGGCAACCGGAACTGGATGCAGGCCCGGGAAGCGCTGCTACGTACCCCGGACCTGCCCGGCAACATCCGCCGGGTCTTCCCGGTCTGCACCCCGGCGGCCTCCGACTCGGCCAACTTCGACGAGGTTCTGGAGCTGCTGCACCTGGCCGGGCGCAGCCTGCCGCACGCGGTGCTGATGATGATCCCCGAGGCGTGGGAGAACGACCCGGACATGCGCGCCGACAAGCGCGCGTTCTACCGGTTCCACGCCAGCCTGATGGAGCCGTGGGACGGCCCCGCCTCGGTCGCCTTCACCGACGGCGAGATCGTCGGCGCGGTGCTCGACCGCAACGGCCTGCGCCCCGGCCGCTGGTGGCAGACCGCCGACGGCCTCGTGGTGCTGGGCAGCGAGGCGGGCGTGCTCGACCTCGACCCGGCCACCGTGGTCGCCAAGGGCCGGCTCCAGCCCGGCAAGATGTTCCTGGTCGACACCACCGCCGGCCGGATCGTGCACGACGACGAGATCAAGACCGAGCTGGCCGCCGCCCAGCCGTACGCCGACTGGCTGCACGCCGGGCTGATCGAGCTGGACGACCTGCCGGCCCGCGAGCACATCGTCTACACCCACGACTCGGTACGCCGCCGCCAGCAGACCTTCGGCTACACCGAGGAGGAGCTGAAGATCCTGCTCGCGCCGATGGCCCGCATCGGCGCCGAGCCGATCGGCTCGATGGGCACCGACACCCCGATCGCCCCGCTGTCCACCCGGCCCCGGCTGCTCTACGACTACTTCCACCAGCTCTTCGCCCAGGTGACGAACCCGCCGCTGGACGCCATCCGCGAGGAACTGGTGACCAGCCTGGCCTCGACCATCGGCCCGGAGGGCAACCTGCTCGACCCCGGCCCGGCGAGCTGCCGGCAGATCGTGCTGCCCTACCCCGTGATCGACAACGACGAACTCGCCAAGATCCTCTCCATCGACGAGGACGGTGACCTGCCCGGGTTCAAGGCGGTCCGGGTCTCCGGGCTCTACCGGGTCCGCGACGGCGGCGCCGGGATCAAGGCCCGGCTGACCGAGATCTGCCGGCACGTCTCCGAGGCGATCGAGGACGGCGTACGGATCCTGGTGCTCTCCGACCGGGACTCCAACGCCGACCTCGCCCCGATCCCGTCGCTGCTGCTCACCGCGGCGGTGCACCAGCACCTGGTCCGCGAGCAGACCCGTACCCAGGTGGCGCTGATCGTCGAGTCCGGCGACTGCCGCGAGGTGCACCACGCCGCCGTGCTGATCGGCTACGGCGCCGCGGCGGTCAACCCGTACCTCGCCTTCGAGTCGGTCGAGGACATGATCTCCACCGGGGCGCTGGCCGGCGTCGACCGGGAGAAGGCGGTCCGCAACTACGTCAAGGCGCTCGGCAAGGGCGTCCTGAAGATCATGTCGAAGATGGGCATCTCGACCGTGTCGTCGTACTGCGGCGCGCAGGTCTTCGAGGCGGTCGGGCTGGAGACCCGGCTGGTCGAGCGGTACTTCCGCGGCACGCCGAGCACGATCAGCGGGGTCGGGCTCGCCGGCATCCATGCCGAGGTGGCCGCCCGGCACGCGCTGGCCTGGCCGGCGCCCGGTGCCGAGGCCGCCGACCGGCTGCCCGTCGGCGGCGAGTACCAGTGGCGCCGCGACGGCGAGCTGCACCTGTTCAACCCGGAGACGGTCTTCCTGCTCCAGCACGCCACCCGCAGCCGGCAGTACGACGTGTTCCGCTCCTACACCGCCAAGGTCGACGAGCTGGCGGCGAAGGCCGGTTCGCTGCGCGGGCTGTTCCGGCTGCGTACCGGCGAGCTGCCGCCGGTGCGGATCGAGGAGGTCGAGCCGGCCAGCGAGATCGTCAAGCGGTTCGCCACCGGCGCCATGTCGTACGGGTCGATCTCGGCCGAGTCGCACGAGACCCTGGCCATCGCGATGAACCGGCTCGGCGGCAAGTCCAACACCGGCGAGGGCGGCGAGGACGTCGACCGCCTGCACGACCCGGCCCGCCGGTCCGCGGTCAAGCAGATCGCCAGTGGCCGGTTCGGCGTGACCAGCGAATACCTGGTCAACGCCGACGACCTCCAGATCAAGATGGCCCAGGGGGCCAAGCCCGGCGAGGGTGGGCAGCTGCCCGGCAACAAGGTGTGGCCGTGGATCGCCCGTACCCGGCACGCCACCCCCGGGGTCGGCCTGATCTCCCCGCCGCCGCACCACGACATCTACTCGATCGAGGACCTCGCCCAGCTGGTGCACGACCTCAAGTGCGTGAACCCGGCCGCCCGGGTGCACGTCAAGCTGGTCAGCGAGGTCGGCGTCGGTACGGTCGCCGCCGGCGTGGCCAAGCTCAAGGCCGACGTCATCCTGATCTCCGGCCACGACGGCGGCACCGGCGCCTCGCCGCTGAACTCGCTCAAGCACGCCGGCACCCCGTGGGAGCTGGGACTGGCCGAGGCGCAGCAGACGCTGCTGCTCAACAGGTTGCGTGACCGGGTCACCGTGCAGGTCGACGGCCAGCTCAAGACCGGCCGGGACGTGATCGTCGCGGCGCTGCTCGGCGCCGAGGAGTTCGGTTTCGCCACCGCCCCGCTGATCGTCTCCGGCTGCGTGATGATGCGCGTCTGCCACCTGGACACCTGCCCGGTCGGCATCGCCACCCAGAACCCGGTGCTGCGTGAGCGCTTCACCGGCAAGCCGGAGTTCGTGGAGAACTTCTTCCTCTTCCTCGCCGAGGAGATCCGCGGCTACCTGGCCGAGCTGGGCCTGCGCAGCATCGACGAGGCGATCGGCCGCACCGAGCTGCTCGACGTCGCCCCGGCGATCGAGCACTGGAAGGCCGGCGGGCTCGACCTCGGCCGGGTGCTGCACCTGCCCGAACTGCCCGAGGGCGCGGCCCGCCGGGGCGTACGGGCCCAGGACCACGGGCTGGAGCTGGCCCTGGACAACGAGTTGATCGCCCTGGCCGAGCCGGCGCTGCGCGACGGCATCCCGGTGCGGGTGGAGGTGGCGGTGCGCAACGAGCACCGCAGCGTCGGTGCGATGCTCGGCGGCGAGGTCACTCGCCGGCACGGTGGCGCGGGACTGCCCGCCGACACCATCGAGTTCACCCTGCGCGGCACCGCCGGGCAGTCCTTCGGCGCGTTCCTGCCGCGCGGGGTGACCCTGCGGCTCAACGGCGACGCCAACGACTATGTCGGCAAGGGCCTCTCCGGTGGCCGGCTCGTCGTCCGGCCGGACGCGGCGGCAC
Organism: Micromonospora sp. NPDC051296; assembly: GCF_040682255.1. Taxonomy (NCBI): domain Bacteria; kingdom Bacillati; phylum Actinomycetota; class Actinomycetes; order Micromonosporales; family Micromonosporaceae; genus Micromonospora; species Micromonospora sp. NPDC051296. Next base: position 8,345 of record NZ_JBFBAO010000261.1, read on the forward strand.
CGTTCGTGGTTACCGACGCCGCGCCGGGCAGCCGCGCCGAGGACCAGATCATCGCCGGCAACACCATCCTGTACGGCGCCACCGACGGCGAGGTCTTCCTGCGCGGCCGGGTGGGGGAGCGGTTCGCGGTACGCAACTCCGGCGCGGTGGCCGTCGTCGAGGGGGTCGGCGACCACGGCTGCGAGTACATGACCGGCGGCACGGTGGTGGTGCTCGGTCCGACCGGGCGCAACTTCGCCGCCGGCATGTCCGGCGGCACCGCCTTCGTCTGGAACCTCGACCGCCGGCGGGTCAACACCGAGCTGGTCGACCTTTCCGCGCCCGGTGAGCAGGAGCGGGAGCGGCTGCACGAACTGGTGCAGCGGCACTTCGCCGAGACCGACTCGGCGGTCGCCGAGGAGCTGCTCAAGCGCTGGCCGGAGGCGGTGGAGGAGTTCACCGCCGTGGTACCCCGGGACTACCGCCGGGTGATGGAGATCATGCGGGCCGCCGAAGCCGCCGGCCAGGACGTCGACGACGCGGTGATGAGCGCATTGGCAGCGCCGGCCGCCCAGCAGGCGCAGCCGGCGCCCGCCGATGCGTCCATGCCGGTTCCGCCCGCCCCGCGGGTGGTCGCCCAGGAGGTGGCTCGTGCCTGACCCGAACGGTTTCCTGCGCTACCCGCGGCGGATGCCGGCCCGCCGGCCGGTGCCGGTGCGGATCAGCGACTGGCGGGAGGTCTACCCGCCGGCCGGCGAGGAGCTGATCCGCGAGCAGGCCACCCGGTGCATGGACTGCGGCATCCCGTTCTGCCACAGCGACACCGCCGGGTGCCCGCTCGGCAACCGCATCCCGGACTGGAACGACCTGGTCCGTACCGGCAACTGGGACGCGGCCGCGGCGTCGTTGCACGCCACCAACAACTTCCCCGAGTTCACCGGCCGGCTCTGCCCGGCGCCCTGCGAGGCCGCCTGCGTGCTCGGCATCGCCGGGGGCGAGCCGGTGACCATCAAGCAGGTCGAGGTGGAGATCGCCGACGCGGCCGTGGCGCGGGGACTGGCGCCGCGCCCGGTGCCGGCGCCGTCCGGCCGGTCGGTCGCCGTGGTCGGCTCCGGGCCGGCCGGGCTCGCCGCCGCCCAGCAGCTGGCCCGCGCCGGTCATGCCGTCACGGTGTACGAGCGCGACGACGCGATCGGCGGCCTGATGCGGTACGGCATCCCCGACTTCAAGCTGGAGAAGCACCACATCGACACCCGGCTGGCACAGCTCGCCGCCGAGGGGGTGGTGTTCCGTACCGGGGTGGATGTCGGCGTCGACGTCACCGCCGAGCAGTTGCGCACCGAACACGACGCGGTGCTGCTGGCCTGCGGAGCGTTGCAGGGCCGGGACACCGACACCCCGGGCCGGCAGCTGCGCGGGGTGCACCAGGCGATGGCGCACCTGGTCGCCGCCAACCGGGTGGTCGCCGCGGCCGGCGACGGACGGCCCGCAACGGCGGTCCTGCCCGACGGCACGCCGATCGACGCGGCCGGCAAGCACGTGGTGATCATCGGCGGCGGTGACACCGCGGCGGACTGCCTCGGCGTGGCGCACCGGCAGGGCGCCGCCGGCGTACACCAGCTGGACCTGTACCCGCGACCGCCGCAGGCCCGCGACGAGGCCCGCGACCCGTGGCCGACCTGGCCGTGGATCCTGCGGGAGTACGCGGCACACGAGGAGGGCGGCGAGCGGGTCTTCGCGGTGGCGGTGCAGGAGTTCGTCGACGACGGCACCGGCGCGGTACGGGCGGTGCGGATCGCCGAGGTGACCGTGGAGAAGCGGGACGGCCGGCGCATGGTCACCCCGGTGCCGGGCACCGAGCGGGAACTCCCCGCCGACCTGGTGCTGCTGGCGATCGGCTTCGAGGGCACC
>NZ_JBFBAO010000262.1:0-10157 GCF_040682255.1 Micromonospora sp. NPDC051296
CGACAACGGCCTGCTGCCAGCGCCGGTCCCGGTCGACCATTTGCGGCTCAGCCCCGGTGAGCGGGCCGAGCTGCTGGTGGAGCTTCGCCCCGGCGAGCGGGTACGGCTGCGCAGCCGGCCCCCCGACCTCGGTGCCAACCTGCTCTTCGACCGGCTCGCCGGCGGCGACGACGAGTTCGACATCCTGGAGCTGCGCGCGGCGCGTGAGTTGCGCTCCGCTCCACCGCTGCCGGCTACCCTCCCGGCACCGCCCCGGCTGCCGCAGCCGGCCGCCGGCCGGGCGCAGCGGGACTTCGTCTTCGGCGACTTCCACATCAACGAGAAGGTGATGGACGCCGCCCGGATCGACGCCGTGATCCCGCTGGGCAGCACCGAGATTTGGCGGCTGCGCAACGATGTCGGGTTGCCGCACAACTTCCATGTGCACAACGCGGCGTTCGAGGTGCTGACCGTCGACGGCCGGCCGCCCGGGCCGGCGTGGCGCGGCCGCAAGGACACCGTCTACGTTCCACCGAACGCCGAGGTCCGGCTGCTCGTCCAGTTCGGGCCGTACCCGTCGCCGAGGTGGCCGTTCATGTTCCACTGCCATCTGCTGGCCCACGAGGACGCCGGCATGATGGGCCAGTTCGTGCTCGTTACGCCCGGCACCGACCCGGCGGAGGTCGCGCCACCGGTAACCGCGGGAGACAATAGCCACCACCATGACTGAGCACCGGGACCTGCGCCGGCTCGGCCGGGACACCGCGCTGGCGGCGCTGGTCGCGGTGTCGGTGTGTACCGTCACCGCCCTCGCGGAAGAGCCGGCGTCGCTGCCGGTCGGCCCGGCCGGCTGGATCCTCGGGATCGTCCTCGGTGGCCTTCAGTTCGCCCGCCGACGGCACCCGCTCGCCGTGCTGCTGGTCTCCACGGCGGCGGTCGTCGTCTACCACATGGTGGGTTACCCGGCGATCGGGACGGCGTGGCCGCTGCTGCTGCCCTTCCTCGTCGCGGCCGCCGGCGGCTACCTGCGGCACGCGGTGCTGCTCGCCGTGGCGTTGTTGGTGGGCAATGTCGGGTGGCGGATCCTGGTCGAGGACGAATGGCCGCTCGGGGTGCTGGTCGGCGAGGCGCAGAGCCTCGTGGTGGTCGGCCTGGCGCTGGCCGTCGGGGAGGCCGTCTGGCAGCGCCGCCGGTGGGCCGAGGAGGTGCGTCTGCGGTTGGCCCGGGCCGACGAGGAGGCGCGTCAGGAGGCCGAGCGGCGGTTGGCCGAGCAGCGGCTGGCCGTGGCGGCCGACCTGCACGACGTCGCCGCGCACAGCCTGGTGGTGATTGGCCTGCAGTTGCGGCTCGCCGAGGAGACCGTCGCCGCGGAGCCGGACGCCTGCCGGGCGGCGATCGGCGCCGCGCTCGCGGCGCACGACGAGGCCGTCCGCGAGACCTCCCGGACGGTACGCCTGCTCCGCGACGCGGCGCCTGCGCCGCTGCGGCCCGCGCCGACACTGGTCGACCTGGGCCGGCTTCCAGAGGTGGCCCAGCGGGCCGGACTTGACCTGCGGTTGGACCTCGACGGGGTGCGGGACGTTCCGGCGTCGGTGGCCCAGGCCGTGTACCGGATCGCCCAGGAGGCGCTCACCAACACGCTCAAGCACGCCGGCGCCGCCCGGGCGTCGCTCACCCTGCGACGGGAGGGTGGGTCGCTGCACCTCAGGTTTGCCGATCCGGGTAACGAGGACGCGGGACGTTCGAGATCGCCGGGCCGGAATGCGTCCGGCTCCGCCAACCCCGGGCAGGACGCGCTCGAGCCGCTGGTGCCCGGCCAGGCCGGGCCGCTGGCGTCGGGTGGGCACGGGATCGCCGGGATGCGGGAACGGGTGGGCAGCCTGGGCGGCCGGCTGGAGGTCGGCCCGGACGGCGGTGGCGGGTTCCGGGTGGACGCCTGGCTGCCGGTGGGGGACACCTGATGGTCCGGGTGCTGATCGCCGACGACCAGCCGGACGTGCGCTCCGGGATCCGGGCACTGCTGGAGCGGACCGCCGACATCGTGGTGGTCGGTGAGGCGGCCGACGGCGCCGAAGCGGTGCGCATGGCAGCCGAGCTGCGGCCGGACGTCGTACTCATGGACGTGCGGATGCCCGACCACGACGGCATCGCGGCCACCCGGCAGATCGTCTCGGGATCGCCGGGCCCGACGCCGCGGGTCATCGTGCTGACCACCTTCGACCTGGACGAGTACGTCTTCGGTGCGTTGCGCGAGGGGGCCAGCGGCTTCCTCACCAAGAACGTCGCCCCCGATGAGCTACGCCGGGCGGTCCGGTTGATCGCCGACGGCCAGGCGCTGCTCGACCCGGCGGTGACCCGCCGGGTGATCGAACGGTTCGCCGCTGGTTCCGGGCCGCCCGCCGGACGATCGACCGCCCTCGACTCGCTGACGCCGCGCGAGCGGGAGGTCGCGCGGCTGGTCGCCCGAGGGTTGACCAACGAGGAGATCAGCGTGTCGCTGTTCCTCAGCATCTGGACGGTGAAGACCCACGTGAGCCGGATCCTCGCCAAGCTCGGTGCCCGGGAACGGGCGCAGATCGTGATCGCGATGTACGAGGCCGGCGATCTGCACGTGCGGTAGGACGAACCGCTCGGCCGATGACGAGTCAGCCGATACAGTGCGGGAATGCGGCTCACGGTCCTCGGCGGGTGTGGCGCATGGCCCGAGGCGGGTCAGGCGTGCAGCGGCTACCTCGTTGAGCATGACGGGTTCACGCTGCTGGTCGACGTCGGCTACGCGACGGTGCCGCGGCTGTTGGAACGGGTCTCCCAGGATCAGGTGGACGCGGTGTTCGTCAGCCACGGGCATCCCGATCATTGCGCAGACCTGAACCCGCTGCTGCGCTCACGTGCCCTGCGGGACGATCCGCCCAAGCCGCTACCGGTGTACGCGCTGCCGGGTGCGCTGGATGCGGTGTTGGCGCTGGACCGACCCGGGATGCTTGATGCGACCTACGTGCTGCACGAGTTCACCGCCGGCAGCCGCCTGGACATCGGCCCGTTCCGCGCGGAGACCCGCCTGCTGCCGCACTGGGTGCCGAATGCCGGCGTTCGGCTGACGGTGGACGGCCGGGTGCTGGCGTACACCGGTGACTCCGGCCCGAGCCCGGAGGTGGTGGCGCTGGCCCGCGACGCGGACCTGCTGCTGGCCGAGGCCACCTTTGTGGATGAGGTGCCGGAGGACTCGCGGCGGGATCTGTCGAGCGCGCGCCAGGTGGGCCGGCAGGCCGAGGACGCCGGTGTCGGACAGCTGCTGCTGACTCATCTGCAGCCCGGTACCGATCCGGCGACCGCCCGCGCCGCAGCCAGCGACGGCTACCAGGGCAAGGTCGGCGTGGCCATCTCCGGCATGGTCATCGATCTTTCCTAGGCGGACGCGGCGAGTTCGCCACCCGACCACGCGCACTCCTGGGAGCTTGATGGCCAGCCGAGCCAGCCGGCGTACGGGCTCGGTCCTACACGCGGCCCTGTAGGACCTTGCCCAGTCGCATCGCGACCTCCTCGCGCCGGTCCGGGTCGCTGATGTTCGCCTTGATCCCGCAGAAGTCGCCGCTGCGGCACGGGAACCACAGCTCGCCGTGGAGGTCGGCGTAGGTGGCGCCGTCGCCGAAGCCGCTCACCGGCTCCCCAGCCTCGGCCACGGCCTCATACTGCCCGGCGGGCAGCACGGTGGCGTGGATCGCCTCTACGAGACCTTCCGTTTCGCCCGCGGTCGAGGTCCAGACGCAGCCGCCGAGCAGGTAGTCATGCTGGCCGCCGTCATTCGGGCCGATCGCCTCGGCGACATCGCCTTCGGGGAGGCGACCGCACTCGCCGTCCTGGAGCGGGGCCGCGTCGGTGGCCGGAAGCTCGGTCGCCGTACCAGGAGGACCCGCCGGGTTGCTGGAACTCGGACCGTCGTCACTTCCGCAAGCAACGACGAGGGCGAGTGCCCCGCCGACGACGGCGACCTGACCGAGTTTCCTGAAGATCTTCATAGGTCAACTCTCTATCAGTCAGGGTGTCCTCGCCACAGCCGGGCGAGGAGAACGAGTTCGACTGCGGTCAGGGTCAGCGCGCCGATCGCCCACCAGCCGGTGAATCCGGCGAAGACCGAGGCGAGTAACAGTCCGAGACCGAGGCCGCCGACGGCACCCAGGCCGAACAGGGTACGCGGCGGGTACGCCAGCGATGGCAGCGCTCGTACCAGCATTGCCAGCAGCCAGCTGGCGCCCGGCGTGAGCAGCGCGATGCCGACCAGGTCGAGTGCGGAGGGGCCGTGACCAGGGCCGAACTCGACCAGCCGTGGACCTTCCAGGCTGTTTGGCAGGGCCAGTACCAGGACACCAGCCACGGTCAGCACAAGCGCCGCGGCGAGCCGGTGACGCACAGACATGCGTCTCATTATCGGCGTCGTCGGACGCGCTGCCCATCCGCTCATCGGTAGGTAGGGCGCCGGCCGACCGATGCGGCCGGCCCGGTCAGGTCCCGAGGAAGGCGTCGGTGACCCGCTCGAACTCGGCGGAGTGCGTCCAGATGAGTGCGTGGTCGGCATTCTCGATGACGATCATCCGAGACCCGGGGATGCCGTCGTGCAGCATCTTCGCGTGGTGGATCGGTACCGCCTGGTCGTTCGCGGCGGCGACGACGAGCGTCGGACAGGTGATCTCGGCGAGTCGACGCCGGCTGTCGAACGCCATCGTCTCCTTCCAGGCGGAGATCATCAATTCGGGGTCCTGGTCCGCGATGATGGCGGCGAGCCAGTCGGCACGTTCCCGGCCGAGCTGTGACGCCGCCCGGCCGACGATCAACTTCGACAACCGCCGCATGCCGATGGCCTGGAGCACCAGCGGCAGCAGGTGGCCTTCGATCTTCTCGCGCCCGGTCGCCATGTTGTAGGCGAAGGTGCAGGCGAGCACGAGGCGGTCGCATCGGTCGGGAAAGTCGAGGGCGAGTTGCTGCGCGATCGCACCGCCCTGCGAGTAGCCGAGCACGGCGGTGGAGTCGATGGCCAGCTGGTCGAGCAGTTGCGACAGGTCAGCAGCGAGCCGGGCCGGCGCGTACGGCGGCGGAAGTTCCCGGCTCCGCCCGTGGCCGCGCAGGTCGGGCACGATAACTCGATGCCGGGCGGCGAAGTGCGCCATCACCGGTTCGAACATCTCGCCGGTGACCATCAACCCGTGCACGAGCAGCAGGGGCGGCCCCGATCCACGCTCGGTGAAGTAGAGGGCTGATCGTGCGGTGCTCATGGCATTGCCGGCTCGGCGCGCAGGCCGGGTTCGTCCGGGACGATCCGCGTCCCGAACGGCCGGCTCACTTCGCCGACCACGTCCGCCAGCCAGTGGACGTCGGGCGGGGCGGCGTGTTCGAGACGCATCCGCCGCATCCGCATCGGCACCATCCGCAGCCGCCGCAACGCGCCGCCGTCCGCGTCGAGGGTGGCGAAGTACGCGAGGCGCAGCTCGGGCCGGTACGACTCGTACCCCTCGATCCCTTCGTAGTCGTCGATCAGGTCGCCGCACCCGTACAGCACTAGCCGGCCACGGTAGATCTCCACCGGCCTCGGGTGGTGCGACGAGTGGCCGTGCACGACGTGCACACCGCCGTCGATCAGGCGGTGCGCGAACGCGACCTGCTCGGGGTCGACGTCGTACCCCCAGTTCGAGCCCCAGTGCACCGACACCACGATCAGGTCCCCCGGTCGGGCCTGCCGCCCTATCCTGTCGAGCAGCGCACCGGCGCCGGCTTCGGAGACCTCGGGCAGCAGGGCGACCCCGGGAGCCGTGCCGGTGGCCGCCCACCCCGGCGGAACCCCGCTGGACTCGGCGGCGACCGACCACACCAGCAACCGCCGGCCGGCAGCCATGTCGAGCCGGGCGGGCGCCCACGCCTCGTCGTGGGTCGGGCCGGCGCCCACCGCCCGGATCCCCGCCGCCAGGAGGGTGTCGTGGGTCTCGGCGAGGCCGTCGACACCGAAGTCCAGCACATGGTTGTTGGCCAGCGCGCAGACGTCGAGCCGGGCGGCGGTGAGGCAGGCGATGTTGTCCGGGTGCATCCGGTAGTGGATGGCCTTGCCGGACGCGTGGCTGCCGCGCCGGGTCACCGCCGTCTCCAGGTTCACCAGCCGTACGTCCGGGTGCGCCTCGGCCAGTACCGACCGGAGGTCACCCCAGGGCCAGGCGGGATCCGCCGGCCGCGGGATCGGCCCGCTGGCGGACTCGGCCAGCGCCACGTACTGCCGTGCGTCGCCCACCGCACGCTCGCGCAGCTCTGGGCTGCCCGGCCGAGGCAGGATCTGGTCCACCCCTCGGCCGGTCATCACGTCACCGCCGAGGAAGATCGTCAGGTCGCCGTCCGGCACCCTCCCACCGTAGGCACCGCCGCCGGCCGCGCACCCGAATCCGGAAGAAGGCGTACGCCTCGCCAGCCGGCTTCACGTGCCGAGGAATGCGGTCACGGCGGTGAGGTACTCGTGCGGTGCCACAGCGTGCACCAGGTGACCGGCCGCGATGGTTGTGAGCCGGGCTTCGGCCAGCCGGCGGGCGAGTTCGGCGACGTGTTCCTGGGGGACCGGGCTCGTTGCTCCACCGCCGATGAGCAGGGTGGGCGCGGTGATCCGGGTGACTGTCTCGGCCCAGCCCAGGCCCGGATCGTCGATCTCGGGTCGGACCTGCGCCACGACCTGCCAGTCGAAGGGCAACTGCCCAGCGGGGCGGTCGGGAAGCCCCGGTAGGCGAGGACGGGGGAACGGCACGTCCTCCAGCACGAGCCGGCGCACCTGCCGTTGCTGCTCGGCGGCCACCAGGCAGGCGACCAGACCGCCGAGGGAGTGACCGATCAGGTCCACCTCGCCGGTGCCCAGTTGGTCGAGGACGCCGATGACATCCTGGGCGAACAACTCCAGGCGGTAGGTGCCGGGCCAGTCACTGGCACCGTGGCCGCGCAGATCGACGGCGTACACCGTCCGCTCGGCAGCCAGGCCCGCCGCGATCACATCCCAGTCGCGAGCGGTCTTCCCGGTGGCGTGAAGCAGCACTGCGGGCGTCTTGTCCTTGTCGACGGCCGGCCACACCCGAAGCGAGAAGCGCAGTTCGCCGACCGTGATATCCCTCAGCTCAGGCATCCCTTGAGCCTCGTCAACCGTCGCCGCCGAACTCAAGCCGTTCCGCTACCGGCAGACGCGTGTCCATGTGGCACCGACGAAGGTGGAATCGCCTGACTCAACCTTCCACTCGTGGTGGTCGTGGCTGGGCCGGTGGAGGCTGTCCTCAGGAGCGTGATGTCACACAGAAATATTTATGTCTGTGTGACATCACGCCGATGAGGATTACGAAGCCACCGGGGCAGGTCGCACACCCCGGCCCCAAGCGGCGAAAGAACCCCTGGGGTCGGGTGCCGGCGGTGCTACAGCGCTGCTCGGGCCAGCGGTCGCCACGCGACGACGGCGATGACCGTCATCATCACGGCGGCGATCCAGAACGGCGTCGTGATCTCCCAGGCACTGGCGAGCACGCCGCCGAGGAGGGAGCCGAGCGTGGCCCCACCGAGGTCCAGTAGCGCGTACCCGCTGCCCACGCGGCCGAGCAGGTGGGACGGCACCAGCCGCTGGCGAAGCGACGCGACCGTGACGCCCCAGACCATGCCGTGGATGCTGAAGACGATCAGGATTCCTGCGGCCACCCAGGGCGACGTCGTCACCGCCAGGGTGACATGTGTGACCACCTCGACTACCAGGCCGGTACGCAGAACCGCCGCGCTACCAACTGCTCGCACGAGTCTGGCCGCGATCGCCGTACCGAGTAGCCCGCCGACCGCGAACGTGGTCAGCAGGAAGCCGTAGCCGAGGTCGGACAGGCCGAGGCGCTGTCGGCTGTAGAGCACGAACACCGCGAACGCGGCGCAGAAGGCGATGTTGCCCAGGCCCATGCTGGCGGCCAGGGTCCGCAGCAGCTGGTGCCGCCACAGCCACCGCATCCCCTCGATGATCTCGCCGCGCAGCGACGCACGGGGTTGAGGTTGCGGAGCGGAGGTCGGCCGGATTCCCGCCACCAGTGCCGCGGACACGGCGAACGTCAGGGCGTTGAGGCCGAACGGCGCGGCGGCGGCGATGACGAACAGCCAGGCGCCCAGCGGCTTGGCGGCGAACTGGTTGCCGATGGTGAAGGTCGCGTACAGCCGGGCGTTGGCGGCGGGCAGCTTGTCGGCTACGACCACCGACGGCAGCAGGGCATTCATTGCGGTGTCCGCGAGGGTCTCACCCGTACCGAGGAGGAAGACCACCGCGTAGATAACCGCCACGGTGACGGTCTCGGTCGCGATGGTGACCGCCAACGCGGCAAGGGCGACGGCACGCGCCAGGTTGACGGCCACGACGAGCCGGCGCCGGTCGAGCCGGTCGACATAGGCGCCACTGACCAGGGCGAACAGGAGCCATGGCAGTTGCTGGGCGAAGGCGGCGCCGGCGATCAGGGCTGGGTCGCTGCTGACGGAGGCCACCAACAGCGGCCCGGCCGCCATGGTGATGCCGTCACCGATGTTGGACACCGCCGAGGCGGCCCACAGTTTGGCAAAATCCGCGCCCAGACGCGCGGACAGCAGGGTACGCAAGAGAGCTCCTCGAGCCAGGAAAGGAAACGGTCGGCAAATGACCGCTTCGCGCGGCGAGGAGCACCACACCGTCGGAAAGCCCGACGGTGGACAGGTCAGCGCCCGGCGTGCTCTCGCGGCGAAGCGGGGACCGTCACCATGTCGAGGCGCATCTCAGCTCCCAACTGTCGATTGATTTCAGGGGAAGCGTAGTGCCGGCACAGCCGGCCGTGGGCCCCTGCGCGGCGAACCCCGGGTCCTGGGAAACCTCCACCGGACCCGGGGCGGTGCAGTCCTGACCTACAGGTTGCGCTTGTTGAGCAGCAGGTTCGGCGTACCGGAGAGGCTGCCGCCGACCACGCCGCTGACCCCGTTCGTCACGATCCAGTTGTGCACCGTGGCCTGGCTGGCGTCGCCGTACGTCGCCTTGTAGAGCGCGGCGGTCCCGGCGGCGTGCGGCGTCGCCATCGACGTGCCGTTCAGGCTGGCGGTGGTGGAGGTGGGGTAGGTGGAGACGATGGCCGAGCCGGGAGCGTAGATGTCGACGCACGATCCGGTGGACGAGTAGCTGGCCCGTGCGTCGGTGTTGGTGGTGGCGGCGACCACCAGTGCGGCGGTGAGGTTACGCGGCAACCGGTCGCACGAGTTGCCGCCGGTGTTGCCGGCGGAGGCGGCGAGGAAGACCCCGCTGTTCATCATGTTGGTCAGCGCGGTGGCCAGGGTGGCGCTGTAGGTGTAGTTCCAGGAGGCGTTCGCCACGGCGGGCTTGTTCGCGTTCCGGGTCACCCAGTCGACCGCGCCGACGGCGCTGGACAGCGTGCCGCCGCCGGAGCAGTTCAGCCACTTCACGCCGTAGAGCCGGACGTTCTTGGCCACCCCGTGACTGGTGCCGCCGATGGTGCCGGCGACATGCGTGCCGTGACCGTTGCAGTCGGTGTTGTTGCTGTCGATCGAGTTGTAGGCGAACTGGGCGCGCCCGCCGAAGTCGGGGTGGTTGGCCTGGATGCCGCTGTCGATGACGTACGCGTGCACCCCGGTGCCGGTCGAGTTGTAGGTGTAGCTGCGCGACAGCGGAAGGTTGGTCTGGTCGATCCGGTCCAGCCCCCAGGACGGCGGGTTGCTCTGCGTCGCGTCGACCACGTCGTATTGGATCACGTCGCGTTCGATGCTCAGCACGTCGGCGTTGTGCGCCAGTTCGGCGACCTGTGCCGCGGTGAGCCGGGCCGCGAAGCCGTTCACCGCGCGGTGGAAGTAGGCGCTGGGGGCGGCCCGCAGTGCCCGTACCGGCACCGTCGCGTCGGTGCCGGGCTTCATGGTGACGACGTACGCCCCGGGGATGACCGCGACGTCGGTCGCCGCCTGCGGAGTGGTGACCGGCACGGCGGTGGCCCGGTACGGGCCGCCCGCCGCCATCGCGGGTTGCGGCAGCGCGAGCAGGGTGGCGACGAGCGTGGTCGTGGTGATGCCGGCGGTGACCAGGCGAGTTCGGCAGCGCCATCCGCTTACCCGGGGTGCCCGCGGACAGCAGCACCGCCGCGGCGGAGGCCGCCTGGCCGAGGCAGACGGTCTGGATG
>NZ_JBFBAO010000263.1:0-10145 GCF_040682255.1 Micromonospora sp. NPDC051296
CTGCGCGGCATCCTCACCACCCTGGCCGGTTACTCCGGCGACCGGGCCGACCACGGCGACTGGATCGCGCAGCTGCGTACCGCCGAGGATGCCGCGAAGGCCCGCGACGCCGAGGAGATGGCCGCCGAGACGGACCCGATCCGCCCCGCCCGCGTCTACGGCGAGCTGCGCAAGGTCCTCGCCCGCGACGCCGTCACCATCGGTGACGGCGGCGACTTCGTCTCGTACGCCGGGCGCTACCTGGAGCCGGCCCAGCCCGGCACCTGGCTCGACCCCGGCCCGTACGGCTGCCTCGGCACCGGCATGGGCTACGCGATGGGGGCCCGGGTCACCCACCCGGACCGGCAGGTCTGTGTGCTGATGGGTGACGGCGCGGCCGGGTTCTCGCTGATGGACGTGGAGTCCCTGGTCCGGCAGAAGTTGCCGGTGGTCATCGTGGTCGGCAACAACGGCATCTGGGGGCTGGAGAAGCACCCGATGCAGGCCATGTACGGCTACGACGTCGCCGCCGACCTCCAGCCCGAGCTGCGCTACGACCGAGTGGTCAGCGCGCTCGGCGGGGCGGGCGAGACGGTCGCCAAGGCCGCCGACCTGGGACCGGCCCTGCAACGGGCGTTCGACGCCGGGGTGCCGTACCTGGTCAACGTGATCACCGACCCGGCCGACGCGTACCCCCGTTCCTCGAACCTGGCCTGAGCCGCAGCCCCCCGCCCCGACCGCTACACCTCGGGGCGGGGTTCCTCGCGCGGCGGGTCGCCCTCGCGCTTGCGCAGGTCGTCCTCGCGCTTGCGCAGGTCCTCCTCCCAGCGGCGGAAGAGTTCCTGGTCCTCCTTGCGGGACCGTTCCTCGATCGAGCGGAGGAACTCGGGATCGTCGTCCGGGGCGACCGGCCGGGCCGGCCGGCGCTCGGCGGGCCGGGTGCCCGTCGCCCAGTTGCCGCCGGCCTTGCGCTCGCGCCCGGCGAGGAACCAGGCGATCGAGCCGACCAGCGGGAAGAACAGGATGATCAGCACCCAGGCGATCCGGGGCAGGTGACGGATGTCGTCTTCCTCGGCGGAGAGGCAGCTGATCAGGGCGCAGACGGCGAGGACGACCTGCACCACGAAGAGAAGGATGTACAGCCGGGCCATGTACCCATCATGGCCTACCCGGCACAGCGGTCACACCCCGCGCAACACCAGCAGGATGCCGATCAATGCGAATCCGGTGGCGCACAGGCTGACCATGGCGAGGGTGCGACCGCCGGTGCCGGGTACGCCGGTGCCGGTGGCCCGCCGCCAGCAGAGCGCGACCGTGGCGGCCCAGCCGAGGATGGCCAGCACCGCCAGCGGTGCCCCGGCCCGGCCGCCGGCCAGCGCGAGCCGGATGGTGAGCATCGCCACCACGGTCACCGTCAGTGCGGTGCGCCGCCAGGCGAGACGGGTCCGCTCGGGTTGCAGCCCCGGGTCGCGGGGCGGTGCCCCGGCCCCGCTCATCCGTTGATCGCGCCGGCCAGCACCGCCAGCACCAGCAGCAGCGCGCCGAGGCCGACGACGAGGGCGAGCACGGCCGGGAACCGGGACGCGGGCAACTCCTCACCGAGCCGGATGGCCCGTTCGATCCGTGCCCAGTGGTCCACCGCCCGGATGGCGACCGCGCCGCCGAGCAGCAGCAACGCCACGGCGATCGCCTCCCGCAGGTGGACCAGCGACAGGTTGGGCAGGAACTGCGCGGCGGCGAGCCCACCGGCGACCAGCGCCAGCCCGGTGCGGAGCCAGGCCAGGAACGTACGCTCGTTGGCCAGCGAGAAGCGGTAGTCGGGGGTGCTGCCCACCGACCGCAACTCCCGCGGGTCGAACCAGTTCCTGATCCTCTGCCACACAGTGGTGATTATCCGGTTGCTCTGCGGGGCATTCTGGGCACATGACGGATCTTGACGCGACCGCCCTGCGCGCGGCGTACGACGCCCAGCTGCGGCCGGGCCTGCCCGACCCGGTCCCCGACGGCGTCGCGGTGGAGTCCGACGGTCCGTTGTTCCGGGTGCTCGGGCTCGATCACGGGGGCCTGGTGACCTACCGCGACCTTGGCGGGCTGGGCGGCGCCGACCTCGACGCGCTGATCGCCCGGCAGGCGGCGGTGTTCCGCGAGCGGGGCGAGCCGGTGGAGTGGAAGCTGCACGGCCACGACGAACCCGCCGACCTGCCGCGGCGGCTGCGCGCGGCCGGCTTCGTGCCGGAGGACGAGGAGTCCGTCGTGGTCGGCCCGGTCGCGCCGCTGGCCTCCGCGCTGCCCGTGCCGCCGGACGGCGTACGCCTGCGGGAGGTGACCAGCCGCGCGGACCTGGACCGGATCGCGGCGATGGAGACGCAGTTGTGGGGTCGCGACCTGTCCGGCCTGGCCGACGGGCTGGCCCGGGAGATCGCCGCCGACCCGCAGGCGATCACGGTCGTGGTGGCGGAGGCGGGCGAGACGGTGGTGAGCGCCGGCTGGGTGCGCTACCGGTCGGGCAGCACCTTCGCCACCCTGTGGGGCGGGTCGACCCGGCCCGAGTGGCGGCGTCAGGGGATCTACCGGGCGCTGGTCACCCACCGGGCCCGGCTCGCCGGGCAGCGCGGCCGGACGCTGTTGCAGGTCGACGCGTCCGACGAGAGCAGGCCGGTGCTGGAACGACTCGGCCTCGTCCCGGTCACCACCACCACGCCGTACGTCTACACTCCGTGATCATGATGCAGCGGCTGACGGACGAGGAGAAGCTGACCCTCAAGACGGGTGCCTTCGGCGCGGTGTTCATGGTCTCCAACGCCGAACCGGGCGTGCTCGCGGTGTTCCGGGAGAGCTTCGCGGCCTCCGGCGCGATGGCCGACGCCAGTGGCGTGGTCAAGGAGGCGCTGACCAGCGGGCCGCTGCCGAAGCTGCCGCGGGACTCGGCACTGGAGGTCGAGTCGGTGGTGCTGCCGGCGCTGGGCCGGGCGATCGAGATCCTGACCGAGAAGGCCCCGCAGGACGTGCCGGTCTACCGCGCGGTGGTGCTGGCCGCCGCCGACCGGACGGCGCGGGCCCACGACGGCGTCAGCCCGGCCGAGGCCGAGGTCATCGAGCGGATCAAGGGTGTACTGGACGAGGCGGGCTGAGTGCGCTCGCGCCGGCGGACGGGGTCGGTGAGCTGTGTCACTCCGACCGCTCCGAAAGCCGATGCTACTGACAGGTAACATTGGCGCCGTGGGCAACGGCACAACAGCCCACGGTTGACCGGACGGCAACGTACGCGCGAGGCTGCGCCCCAGACCGGGCGATTGATCACACCACCACCACAGCAGGAGGGTCGTCGAAGCGCGATGAATATCGTCGTACTCGTCAAGCAGGTGCCTGATTCGGGCGCGGACCGCAACCTGCGTACTGACGACAACACTGTCGACCGCGGTTCGGCGAACAACGTCATCAACGAGATGGATGAGTACGCCATCGAGGAGGCGTTGAAGATCAAGGAGGCGCACGGCGGCGAGGTGACGATCCTGACCATGGGTCCGGATCGGGCCACCGAGTCGATCCGTAAGGCGCTGTCGATGGGGCCGGACAAGGCGGTGCACGTGGTGGACGACGCCCTGCACGGCTCGTGTGCGGTGGCCACCTCGAAGGTGCTCGCCGCCGCGCTGGGTCAGCTGAACGCGGACCTGGTGCTCTGCGGCTCCGAGTCGACCGACGGCCGGGTGCAGGTGCTGCCGCACATGCTCGCCGAGCGGCTGGGCGTGGCGGCGCTGACCGGCGCCCGCAAGCTCACCGTCGACGGGGCCACGTTGACCGTGGAGCGGCAGACCGAGGAGGGCTACGAGGTGGTCACCGCCTCGACCCCGGCCATCGTCTCGGTGTGGGACACCATCAACGAGCCGCGCTACCCGTCGTTCAAGGGAATCATGGCGGCGAAGAAGAAGCCGGTGCAGACGCTGTCGCTGGCCGACCTGGGGGTGGCCGCGGCTGAGGTGGGCCTCGACGGCGCGACCAGCGCAGTCGTCGAGCACAGCAAGCGTCCGCCGCGCTCCGGTGGCGTGAAGGTCACCGACGAGGGCTCCGGCGGCGTGCAGCTGGTCGAGTTCCTCGCCACCGAGAAGTTCGTGTGAGGGGTGTGGGACATGTCTGAGGTTCTCGTCGTCGTCGAAGCCACTCGGGAGTTCGGCGTCAAGAAGGTCACCCTGGAGATGCTCACCCTCGCCCGCGAACTGGGCACCCCGTCGGCGGTGGTGCTCGGCGGCGCCGGCGCCGCCGAGGCGCTGGCCGGGAAGCTGGGTGAGTACGGCGCGGAGAAGATCTACGCGGCCGAGGGTGAGGAGATCGACGGCTACCTGGTGGCCCCCAAAGCCACCGTGGTCGCCGACCTGGTCAAGCGGGTGCAGCCGGCCGCCGTGCTGCTCGCCTCCTCGCAGGAGGGCAAGGAGATCGCGGCCCGGCTGGCGGTGAAGCTGGACAACGGCATCCTGACCGATGTGGTCGCCCTGGCCGCCGACGGCACCGCCACCCAGGTCGCCTTCGCCGGGTCGACGATCGTCAAGTCCAAGGTCACCCGTGGCCTGCCGCTGGTCACCGTCCGGCCGAACTCGGTCACCCCGACCGCGGCGGCGGCGACCCCGACGGTCGAGCAGCTGACCGTCGCCGTCACCGACACCGACAAGCTGGCCCGGGTCGTCGACCGGGTGGCCGAGCAGAAGGGCTCCCGCCCCGAGCTCACCGAGGCCGGCGTGGTCGTCTCCGGCGGCCGTGGGGTCGGTAACGCGGACAACTTCAAGCTGGTCGAGGAGCTGGCCGACCTGCTCGGCGGCGCCGTCGGCGCGTCCCGTGCCGCGGTCGACTCCGGTTTCTACCCGCACCAGTTCCAAGTCGGTCAGACCGGCAAGACCGTCTCCCCGCAGCTCTACATCGCGCTGGGCATCTCCGGCGCGATCCAGCACCGGGCCGGCATGCAGACCTCGAAGACCATCGTCGCGGTCAACAAGGACGGCGAGGCACCCATCTTCGAACTGGCCGACTTCGGCGTCGTCGGTGACCTGTTCAAGGTCGTCCCGCAGGCCGCCGACGAGATCCGCAAGCGCAAGTAGCGGCAGCGTACGTAGGTGAGGGAGCTGATCGGCGGGCCGGGGAGCTGATCCGGCCCGCCGATCAGCCCGTTCAGGGGGCCCTGCGGCGTACTGTCGCCGGAGGGGCCGTCTGTCGTCCTGCTCGGCCGGGGACGTCAACTACGAGTATGGCAAGTCCGGGCTCAGTGTGCGCCCCCATCCCTCCCACACCTGGCACTCCGGCCTGCGGTCGAGGCCAGACCGGTCGTTAGGCTGAACCGTGATGGCTTACCTGGATCATGCCGCGACCACTCCAATGCTCGACGAGGCACTGGAAGCGTACGTCGCGACCGCCCGCGAGGTCGGCAACGCGTCCTCCCTGCACGCGTCGGGTCGGCGCGCCCGGCGACGCGTGGAGGAGTCGCGGGAACGGGTGGCCGCCGCGCTGGGTGCCCGGCCGTCCGAGGTGATTTTCACCGGCGGCGGTACGGAAAGCGACAACCTCGCGGTCAAGGGCATTTTCTGGGCCCGCCGGGGCACCGACGCCCGGCGCACCCGGGTGGTCTCCAGCGCGGTCGAGCACCACGCGGTGCTCGACGCGGTGGACTGGCTGGGCCAGCACGAGCAGGCCGAGGTGGGCTGGTTGCCGGTCGACGGCACCGGACGGCTGCACCCCGACGCGCTGCGCGCCGAGCTGACCGAGCACGGCGACCGGGTCGCGCTGGTCACCGCCATGTGGGCGAACAACGAGGTCGGCACGGTCCAGCGGATCGGCGAGCTGGCCGCCGTCGCCGCTGAGCACGGCGTACCGTTCCACACCGACGCGATCCAGGCGGTCGGCCAGGTGCCGGTCGACTTCGCCGCCAGCGGCGTCGCCGCACTCACCGTGACCGGGCACAAGCTCGGCGGACCGGTCGGGGTCGGCGCGCTGGTGCTGGCCCGGGACGTGGCCGCCGTGCCGCTGCTGCACGGCGGCGGCCAGGAGCGCGACGTGCGCTCCGGCACCCTGGACGCCGCCGGCGTCGTCGCCTTCGCGGTCTCCGTCGAGGCGGCGGTCAAGGGCCAGCAGGAGTACGCCGCCCGGGTCGCCGCGCTCCGCGACGACCTGGTCGAGCGGGTCCGGCAGGCGGTGCCCGAGGTGGTCTTCAACGGCGATCCGACCGACCGGCTGCCCGGCAACGCGCACTTCTCCTTCCCCGGCTGCGAGGGCGACGCCCTGCTGCTCCTGCTGGACGCCCAGGGCATCGCCTGCTCCACCGGTTCGGCCTGCTCGGCCGGGGTGGCCCAGCCCTCACACGTGCTGCTGGCGATGGGCGCGGACGACGACCGGGCCCGCTCCTCGCTGCGTTTCTCGCTGGGCCACACCAGCACCGCCGAAGACGTCGACGCGCTCATCGCCGCCCTGCCGGCGGCCGTCGACCGCGCCCGGCGCGCGGCTGCGCTGCGTACTCCTCGCTGACCCGGCCGGGCCGGCCCGGCGGAGCGGGCGGGGGAGACCAGCGGTCACCGGCGCGGAGATAGGCTCGACTTCGAAGGGAGAGTGGTCCGGGTGAGGGTGTTGGCGGCGATGTCCGGCGGCGTGGATTCCGCCGTCGCGGCGGCGCGGGCGGTGGAGGCCGGCCACGACGTCACCGGCGTGCACCTGGCCCTGGCTCGCAACCCGCAGACCTACCGTACCGGGGCGCGGGGCTGCTGCACCCTGGAGGACTCCCGCGACGCCCGGCGCGCGGCCGACGTGCTCGGCATCCCGTTCTACGTCTGGGACATGGCCGACCGCTTCCACGCCGACGTGGTCGACGACTTCGTCGCCGAGTACGCGGCCGGGCGCACCCCGAACCCGTGCCTGCGTTGCAACGAGAAGATCAAGTTTGCCGCGGTGCTGGACCGGGCGGTGGCCCTGGGCTTCGACGCCGTGGTCACCGGCCACCACGCCCGACTCGGCCCCGACGGCCTGCTGCGCCGCAGCGTCGACGAGGCCAAGGACCAGTCGTACGTGCTGGCCGTGCTCACCCGGGAGCAGCTGGACCGCTCGATCTTCCCGCTCGGCGACTCGACCAAGGCGCAGGTCCGGCAGGAGGCGGCCGGCCGGGGCCTGGCGGTCGCCGACAAGCCGGACTCGCACGACATCTGCTTCATCGCCGACGGCGACACCCGTGGCTTCCTGGCCCAGCGGCTCGGCGAGACGCCCGGCGACGTGGTCGACGCCACCGGCGCGGTGGTGGGCCGCCACGCCGGTGCGTACGCGTACACCGTCGGCCAGCGGCGCGGCCTGCACCTGGACCGTCCCGCCCCGGACGGCCGCCCCCGCTACGTGCTCTCCATCACGCCCAAGACCAACACCGTGACCGTCGGCCCGGCCGAGGCGCTGGAGGTCTCCGAGGTCCGCGCCACCCGCCCCGTCTGGACCGGCGGCCCGCGCCCCGACGCCCCGATCGAGTGCGAGGTCCAACTCCGCGCCCACGGCGTGGTCGTCCCCGCCACCGTCACGGTCGTCGGCGACACCCTCCACGCCGACCTGCGCCGCCCGGTTCGCGGCGTCGCCGCCGGCCAGGCGATCGTCACCTACCGCCCCGACCCCGCCGGTGACATCGTCCTGGGCTCCGCCACCATCACCGACTGACCCACCATCTGCGTCTCGTTCCGGCCCGCCGGCGACGCAAACTCCTTGATCAACGAATTGCGGGCCGGGTGGCGGGTACCCTTCGGCGGTGAGTGATCAAGCGTGGCCGTGGGCGGCTGGGGCGGCTACCGGGATCGGGTCGCTGCCCGGCACTGACATCGCCGAGGCGCAACGGGTGGTGCTCGGGGAGCTTCCTGCGCTGCCGCACCTGCCGGAATTGCCGGGCCGTGGGCCGGGTGCCGACCTGATCGGTCGCACCGGCGGCCTGCTGGTCGAGCTGCCGATCGAGCTGTACGCCGCCCGGTGGCGGGTCGCGCCGCGTCCGGGCAAGGACCTGCGCCGGGCGCGTGACCTGATGGAGCGGGACCTCGACCAGCTGGCCGAGCAGGCCGAGGAGTACGCCGGCCCGCTCAAGATCCAGGCAGCCGGCCCGCTCACCCTGGCCGCCTCGGTGGAACTGCCGATCGGCGGCCGGATGCTGCGCGACCCCGGCGCGGTACGGGACCTGGCCGGCTCGCTCGCCGAAGGGCTGCGCGGCCACGTCGCGGCGGTGACCCGCCGGCTGCCCCGCGCGTCGGTGCTGCTCCAGCTCGACGAGCCGTCCCTGCCCGCGGTGCTCGCCGGTCGGGTGCCCACCGAGAGCGGCTTTGGCACCTACCGGGCCATGGAGTCGGGCGACGCACGCTCGCTGCTGCACACGGTGGTCGAGGCGGCCGGGGTGCCGACCGTCGTGCACTGCTGCGCCGCCGACGTACCGCTGGAGCTGATCCGGTCCACCGGCGCGGTCGGCGTTGCGCTCGACCTGAGCCTGGTCACCGACCTCGACCCGCTGGGCGAGGCGATCGACGCCGGGCTCGGGCTGCTGGCCGGCGCCGCGCCGACCACCCCGCCGGCCGGTCGCGCGCCGACCTCCGCCCAGGTCGCCGACCGGGTACGCGGACTCTGGGACCGCCTCGGCTTCCCGCGCCGCCAGCTCGCCGAGCAGGTGGTGGTCACCCCCGCCTGCGGCCTGGCCGGGGCCACTCCGGCGTACGCCCGGGCGGTCCTCTCCGCCTGCCGGGACGCCGGCCGCCGGTTGTCCGAAGAATGACGGCGAGGGGCGGGTCTTGCCGGTGGCGGGCATCATCGCCTTCATGATCAGCTCCTCGCTCCAGCGAGTCGCCGGCTCGCTCTTCGGTCTCGCCTACGGCGACGCCCTGGGCAAGCCCACCGAGTTCCTCAGCGTCGCCGAGATCGAGCGGCGCTACGGGCCCGGCGGTCCTCGGCAGCTGGTCGGCGACCCGACACTGGTCACCGACGACACCCAGATGGCCCTCGCGGTGGGCTGGGCGCTGCACGACGCGCCCGAATACACGGCGGAGGCGGTCGAGCCGCTGCTGCGGCAGCGCTTCCTCGACTGGGCGGCCAGCCCGGACAACAACCGCGCACCGGGAATGACCTGCCTGCGCGCCTGCGCCGAGCTGTCCCGTGGGCTGCCCTGGCAACAGGCCACCCAGGCCGGCTCGAAGGGCTGCGGGGCGAACATGCGGGTCACCCCGGTCGGGCTGCTCGACATCGACCTGGACACCCTCGCCGGGCTGGCCCAGCTCCAGGCCGGCCTGACCCACGGCCACCCGACCGGCCTGGCGGCCAGCGAGCTGACCGCGTACGCCGTCCGGCTGCTATGCGACGGCGCCGCCCTGGCCGAGCTGCCCGGACTGCTCACCGGGCGGGCCCACGAGCAGCGCACCGTCTACCGGGCCGACTGGCTGGGCGACCTGTGGCAGCGCCCCGGCGAGCGGACGCCGGAGGAGTTCATCGCCCGGGGCTGGGACGAGTGCCTGCGGGCGCTGCGCCGGCTGGACGCGGCCCTGGCCGGCCCCGACGACGGGGGTGACCCGTGCCGGCTCACCGGTGAGGGCTGGATCGCCGAGGAAGCCCTGGCCACCGCCCTCTACTGCGCTGTCCGGCACGCCGACGACCCGGTCGGCGCGCTGGCCCGGGGCGCCGCCACCGCCGGCGACTCCGACTCGATCGCCGCGCTCGCCGGCGCGTTCGTCGGCGCGGGCCAGGGGATGGCCGCCTGGCCCGCGGAGTGGGTCGGCCGAATCGAGTACGCCGATCAGCTCGCCGCCCTCGCCGCCGCCTGGGAGCGGTAACGGGCCCGAACCGGTGGGGGAGGCGGCGAAGTGTCCCACCCGCCGGATACCGTGCCCGGGTACGCAGTCACAGGAGGTCGCGGGGTGTCTGAGGAAGCCATCGGCCAGCAGGTCAGTGCGGCGCAGGAGGCGGCGGCCGGCGCCGAGCCCACGCCGCAGGCGCGGGAGCGGCACGCCACGCTGAGCCAGGAGCTGACCGAGCACCAGTATCGCTACTACGTGCTCGACGCACCGACCATCTCCGACGCCGAGTTCGACCGGCATCTGTTCTACCCGGTGCTGCCCGGCGGGGCCACCGCCTCGCTCACCGACTTCACCTACCTCGCAGACGCCATGTCCGAACAACTCGGCAGTACCGCCGTC
>NZ_JBFBAO010000264.1:0-10142 GCF_040682255.1 Micromonospora sp. NPDC051296
GTTGTCGGGCCCTGCGCGCGCAGCATCTGCCGCAGTGAGACGCCGTTGACCAGCTCCATCACGATCGCGGCGCCGCCCGGTGCCTCGACGTACTCGTAGAGGCGGCAGACGTACGGGTCGTCGATGTCGGCCAGCAGCCGGGCCTCGTCACGGAAGGCGGCCCGGAACGAGGCGTCGTCCGGCCTACCGGTCAGGTACTTGATCGCCACGGGCGTGCCGGTGCCGTCGTGGACGGCGAGGTCGACGCTGCCGGACGCGCCGGCACCGAGCCGGCGGACCGGGGTGTAGCCGGAAACCCGCCAGCCGGTCATGCCACCACTCCCCGCGCTCCGCGTAGCCGGACGGCGCTCCTCCGCACGCTGGTCATTATCGTTCCCACGGCCCGCACGGCCATCGGCCCGACAGGTGCCGTCACCGGCCGGACAGCTGCCTGGCGGCTCGTCCGATGGGCACGGTGGCCGGTGGGTGACCCGGCGGTCGCCGCCGCCGGCGCGGGATGGTCGGTCACGGACACGACGTCACTGGTAGCACCCCCGGTCAACGACCGGTCGACGGTGGACCAGCGGCGGTGAACTGGACCTGGCCAGGGCGGGTGCCGGGTTCGCCGACTGCCTGGCCGCCCGCGCCGCCGACCCGTCGCTGACCTTCCGGCAGCACCTGCGCCGCGCCGGCGGGGCCATCGAGGAGTAACTCCGCCTCGACCTCTGGCGCAGCCGTTCGTCTTGGCAATATCCTCCACATCACGCACGGTCGATGGAGCTGGTTTTCATTCGGTCCCGGAGGAGACGCCATGCACACCGAGCACACCGAACTGGACCGCCGGACCCTGCTGCGCGCCGGATTCGGCGCCGCCACGGTCGCCGTGGTCGGGACCGACCTCGCCCGCCCCACCCCCGCGCGGGCCGACGCGGGCGCGGACCTGGACTGGATCATCAGCTGCGACGGGTGGGGCGCCCGTCCGCCGAAGGATCCGCTGTCGGTCAGCGCGACCCCGACCAACAAGATCATCGTGCACCACATGGCCTTCCCGAACGTCACCGACTACTCCCGCGAGCAGGCGGTGCAACTGGCCCGCGACTGCCAGGACCTGCACATCGACGGCAACGGCTGGTCGGACACCGGCCAGCACTTCACCGTCAGCCGGGGTGGGTACGTGCTGGAGGGCCGGCGCGGCAGCCTGGAGCGGCTGCGGGCCGGCGACCGGCAGATGATCTCCGCGCACTGCCCCGGGGAGAACGGCCGGGCCATCGGCATCGAGAACGAGGGGACGTACGTCGACGAGACGCCACCGGAGGCGCTGCTGGACTCGCTGGTGCGGCTCTGCGTGACGATCTGCCGGCGGTACGGGCTGCACGCGCATGACATCTTCGGCCACTGGGACTTCCGCACCACCCAGTGCCCTGGCGCGGCCTTCTACCGGCAGTTCCCGTCCCTGCGGCGGCAGGTCTTCCGCGCCCTCGGCACCAGCCTCGGCGACGTGCCGGCCCGACGCTGGCCGGACCTGTGGCGCTTCGTCAGCTCCCCCTCGGTGCGCGTGGCCCAGTACCTGCTCGCCCACCACGGCTACCCCGTCGAACCAACCGGAGTGTTCGACGCGGCCACCGTGGCGGCGGTACAGGACTGGCAGGCCCGCAACGGCCTGCCGGTCGACGTCGACGCCACGCTGACCGCCCGGACCTGGGAGACCCTCGCCCCGGAGCTGGACCAGCACTCCGCCGGCCTGCCGGTCACCGCCGTGCAGTACCTGCTCAACTTCAAGGGGTACGCCGACGTCGCGGTGACCGGTGGCTACGACCACGCCACCCCTCGGGCGGTCCGGGACCTACAGGCCCTGCACGGGCTGCCCCGCAACGGCAAGGTCGGTACCGGCACCTGGTGCGCGATCGTCGGCGGCGTGGTGCGGCAGTCCTTCACCCGCCGCTGACCGCCCGGCACCGAGGTCTTTGCAGCCCGGCCAGGGACTTCGCCACAGGGCCTAGCCTGGGCGACATGTCGATCACGGATGGGGAACTCGCCGTCGCCGCGGCCGAGGCCGGCGCGGTGGTGCTGCGCGCCCGGTACGGGACGGCGCTGGCCCGCGTCGACAAGGGCGCGGGCGACTTCGCCACCGCCGCCGACCTCGACGCCGAGCGGGCGGTTCTCGACGTGCTCCGGGCCGCCCGCCCGTGGGACGAGGTGCTGGCTGAGGAGAGTGGCCGCACCGGGCCCGGCGGCAGCGATCGGGTGTGGCTGGTCGATCCGCTGTGCGGAACGTTGAACTACGCCGCGCGTACCATGCTCGCCTCGGTGAACGTCGCCCTGCGGGTGGGCGCGACGACGACGGTGGCCGCCTGCGCCGACCCGTTCGCCGGCGAGGTGTACTGGACCGAGGGCGACCAGGCTCACGTACGCCGCGACGGCGTCGACGAGCAGATCACCCCGTCTGCGCGGTCCCGCCTGGTGGAGGTCAACCTCGACCCGCCGTTTCCGAACGAGGCCACGTTCCGGGCCGTCCGGTTGCTCGCCGACCCGGGATTCGAGGCGCGGTTCCGGCCCCGGGTGGTCTCCACCACCCTCGCGGTGGCCTGGGTCGCCGCCGGCCGGCGGGCCGCGTACGTGACCGACGGCCAACTGCGGGACAGCGTGCACTTCGCCAGCGGCATCGCGCTGTGCCGGGCCGCCGGCTGCGTGGTCACCGGCATCCGGGGACAGCCGTTGCACACCGGGGCGGGCGGGCTGCTGGTGGCCGCCGACGAGGAGACCCACGCCGCCCTGTCGGCTTTGGTCGACCGGCAGTTCGCGGCAGGTCACGCCCCGCTTTAGAACATGTGTGCGAAGATGGCCGCGTGTCGGGCGAGGCCACCATCCTGCATGCCGACCTGGACGCGTTCTACGCGTCGGTCGAGCAGCGCGACGATCCACGGCTGCGCGGCCGTCCGGTGATCGTCGGCGGTGGCGTGGTGCTGGCCGCCAGTTACCAGGCCAAGGCTCGGGGCGTGCGCAGCGGCATGGGCGGTGCGCAGGCCCGTCGGCTCTGCCCGGACGCGGTCGTCGTCCCGCCCCGGATGGCCGCCTACAGCGCGGCCAGCCGGGCGGTGTTCGAGATCTTCCGGCAGACCACGCCGCTGGTCGAGGGGCTCTCCATCGACGAGGCGTTCCTCGACGTGGGCGGCCTACGCCGGTTGGTCGGGCCGCCGGCCGGGATCGCCGCCGGGCTGCGCCGGGCGGTACGCGAGGGCGTCGGCCTGCCGATCACCGTCGGGGTCGCCCGGACGAAGTTCCTGGCCAAGGTGGCCAGTGGCGTCGCCAAGCCGGACGGCCTGCTGGTCGTGCCGCCCGCCGGGGAGCTGGCCTTCCTGCACCCGCTGCCCGTCGAACGGCTGTGGGGAGTCGGCCCGGTGACCGCCGCGAAGCTGCGCCAGCACCGGATCCGTACGGTGGGTGACATCGCCCGGCTCGGCGAGGCAACCCTGGTGTCGCTGCTCGGCGGCGGCGCCGGGCGTCACCTGCACGCCCTGGCGCACAACCGTGATCCGCGGCCGGTCCAGGTCGGCCGGCGGCGCGGGTCCATGGGCGCCCAGCACGCGCTGGGCAACTCCGCGCACCGCCCCGCCGAGTTGGACGCGATCCTCGCCGGCCTGGTCGACCGGGTCACCCGACGGCTGCGATCGTCCGCCCGGTCCGGGCGGACGATCACCCTGCGGCTGCGCTTCGCCGACTACACCCGGGCGACCCGCTCGCGCACCCTGGCGAAGGCGACCACCGACACCGGCACGGTGCTCGACACCGCACGCGGGCTGCTGCGGGCGACCCTGCCGGAGATCGAACGGCGCGGTGTCACGCTGATCGGCGTGGCGGTCGGCAACCTCGGCGACGGGCACGTCCAACTGGCCCTGCCCTGGCACCCCGACCCGTCGGCGGAGTTGGACGCGGCGGTCGACGCGGTCCGCGAGCGGTTCGGTTCCGCGGCCCTGACCCGCGCGGTGCTGCTCGGCCACGACACCGGCCCGGAGATGCCCCTGCTACCCGACCCCTGAGCCCGGTTGGCGTCCGACACCCAGCGCCGGCACGGCAGACCTCGCACCGCCGAGCCCGACCGGTGGCGCGGGCCGCCAGAGCAGGTCGACGGGAACGCCGTCCGGCCCCGACAGGCGGTGTCGCTCGCGGTAGCCGAGTCGGCGGAAGAGACGGCGGTCGGCGCCGCTGTGCACCTCGGCGTACATCGGCAGGCCGAGGGTGTCCATCCACCGGTGGCTGCCGGCGAGGACCGCCGCGGCCTGGCCGGCCCGGCCGGCGTCCGGTGGTGCGGCGAGGAAGGCCAGGTGGTTGTGGGCCTCGTCGGGGCGGCGCGCGGCGAGGACGTGATCGAGCCGGCGGAAGCGTACGGCGTGGTCGCCGCCGGCGTCCTCGAGGCGCTCGTCGTACCGAGGTGGGGGTGGGATCGGGCGGTAGCGGTGGAACCAGACCGTGGCGGCGGCCCCGTTCTTGAGCAGGAACGCGTCGCCGAACAGCAGCGCGTGTTCGATCCAGATGCGGGCGACGGCGGCGACCACCGCGGGACGGCGTCGCTCGTCGGGCACGAGCCAGCCGCCGAGGGGCGTGGGGACGACGGTGGCGGTCACGAGGTCGACGATCCAGTCGATGTCGCGCCAGCGGGCGCGGCTGACCGGCAGGGTGATGTGCATGGGAACTCCGGGTCAGGTGAAAGTCCGAGGTGGAGGATCGGCCAGGCCGGCGACCCGCGGACGTACGCGGGCGGCGAGCAGGGCCGGTGACGCACGACCGCGCACGGCGGCCGTCGGGTGTCGCGCCGACCGGCCGTCACGGTGGCGGCGGCCGCGACACCCCGAATGAACCCTCGTAGCGGGGCCCGGTGCATGGTGTCGGCCCGCTGGTCAGGCCGGTCTGCTCCCCGGGCGCGGCGATCGGGACGGACGCCGCCGGGTGCGGGCAGGCCGGGTCACCTGGCCTCGAAGCGCGGGCGGCGTCCAGCCGGCCGGGGTGTCGGCGGTCCCGCCGTGGGTGGTCACGGTCGAGTCGACGCCGCTGG
Organism: Micromonospora sp. NPDC051296; assembly: GCF_040682255.1. Lineage (NCBI taxonomy): Bacteria > Bacillati > Actinomycetota > Actinomycetes > Micromonosporales > Micromonosporaceae > Micromonospora > Micromonospora sp. NPDC051296. The sequence goes on from NZ_JBFBAO010000264.1 coordinate 5,030, forward strand.
TGCCCGGAGCCGGCGACACCGGAAACGGCGTCGGGGTGCGGTCGGCCCGCCGGTCGACGGGGTCCGGCGCACCGGTGCCGGTGGCCTCGACCGCCCGCGGCCGGGGCGTCGCCGGGTACGCGGCCACGTACCGGACGGTGTCGGCGACAACCGGGACGCCCGGCGTGCAGCAGGGCGGGACGTCGACCGCCGGTGGCACCGGCGGCGAGGTGGGCGGCGGCACCGGTTGGGGCGCGGGATCGGAGTCCGGATCGGAGTCGGGCACCGCCGGTGGGGTGGCCGGCGGCGGCTGGGGCGGGCCGGCGACCGGATCCAGGATGTCGAGCACCGGGTCGAGCGGACCGAGGATCGGCCCGGCCTCCCGCAGGACCGGATCGAGACCGGCGACGATCGGGTCGAGCAGCGGCGACAGCGGGCCGAGGAGTTGGCTCAGGGCGCCGACGAGCGGGTCCGCCACCGGGCGCACGGCGGCGGCCACCGGGGCGACGACCTGGTCGCGGGCGGCCTCGGTCACCGGCGCGACCACCTGCGCCACGGCGTCCACCACCTGGCTGTCCGACCGGGCCGGACCGCGCGGTTCCGACCTGACACGCGGTGCCGGCGGATCGGCGGACGGCTCGTGACCGGGAGCCGCTGGGCGGGCGTGCGCCGGCGTCGACGGTGACGGCGCGGCCGGCGGCGAGGCGGGGTCGGTCGGCTGCTTTCCGGACTCTGAGGCCGGCTCGACCGGCGACGTGCGGGCAGGCGGCGGAGCCGGATCGGCCGGGGGCGCGTGAGCGGGCGGGGGCGCGTGAGCGGGCGGCGGAGCCGCCTCGGCCGGGGGCGCGCCACCGGCGGGTGGGTCGGGCTCGGCCGGCGATGGGTGGGCGGGCGGCGGTGCCGCCTCGGCCGGAGGTGGGTTACCGGCGGGTGGATCGGCCGGGGGCGGGTCGGCGGGTGGCGGATTCGGCGTCGCCGGTTCGGGCACCTCGGGGTGTCCGGCCGGGACGCCCGGTGCCGGTGGGGGCGCGTCGCTCGCCTGCCGGCCGGGCGCGACCGCGGTGACCACGGGGGCGACGACGGCCCGGATCAGGTCCGTCGCCGGGTTGACCGGCCGGTCCGGTGTGGTCACGGCGGCGTGGGCGGCGTCGCCGACGGTGACGTCGTAAACGCCCCAGGCGACACCGGCGACCACCGTCAGGAATCCGAGCCGCAGTGCGACGCGGACCAGCCGGCCAGGCCGTCGACTCGCCACCGGCGCCTCCTGTACCGACCGCCACCAGATGCGATCGCACCTTAACTCGCCGCAACGACCTGATCACAGGCTGCACGGCGTGTCGAAGACGGAAAGGCCGGCCGGCACCTCGGCCGAGGTGCCGGCCGTTGCCGGCGCACCCGCCTGGCCGGCACCGGGCGACGCGATCGACGGCCGGCGACCTTAGCCGGCACGACACCGAGGCCGCGTCGCGTACTGGTCCAACCAGTTGACGGGTTGATCGCGCTGGTCCACACTGCCGGGCATGGCATTCGTACCCGTCACTCGCGCCTCCGTGTCCGACCTCGTCTTCGGTCAGCTGCGCGACGCGATCGTCAGCGGTACCTACCGGACCGACGACAACCTGCCCGGCGAGCGGGAACTGGCGGCGGCGTTCCAGGTGAACCGGCACGCCGTACGCGAGGCGCTGCGCCGGCTCCAGCAGCTCGGCCTGGTCCGGGTCAGCCAGGGCGACGCGACCCGGGTGCTGGACTGGCGGGTGCACGCCGGGCTGGACCTCGCCCTGTCGCTGGTGCAGTCGGGCGACGTGCTCCCGGTGGCCACGCTGGTGCGCGACATGATGGACATGCGGGCCTGCATCGGCGTCGACGCGGCCCGGCTGTGCGCCCGCCGCGCCGACGAGGCGGTACGCGAGCAGATCCGGCGCGCCGCCGAGGACTTCGCCGCCCTCGCCCCCGACCTGCCGGCGATGGGCGAGGCCAACATCGCGCTGTGGCGGCACATCCTGCGGGGCGGCGGCAACACCGCGTACCTGCTGGCCTTCAACAGCCTGGTGGCCGGCGCCCTCGCGGTGGGCAAGGTGCCGCCGCAGCGGCGCGCCGCCGAGCTGCTCGACGTCACCGGGCACCGCCGGCTGGCCGAGGCCATCGCCGAGGGCCGGGCCGACGATGCCGCCGAGCAGGCCCGTGCCCTGCTGACGGCTCCCCTCACCGCCCCCACCAGAAAGGACAGCCGCGCATGATCCCCGCCGTGCTGTACGCCGTGCCGACGTTCCTGCTGCTCATCGCAGTCGAGGCGCTGTCCCACCTGCTGCGCCGCCCCGGCTGGCAGCCAGCCCGATGAACCGCCCGGAACGGAACGCCGCCCCGATGAGCCAGCCGGAGCGGAACACCGGCCCGACCGGCCAGCGAACGCACGACAGCAGCCTGCCCGGCCGGCCGGCGCGGGGCAGCGCGTTGCTGTGGGCGTTCGGCGTGGTGGCGGTCGTGGAGCTGGTCGCCGTGGCCGTCGCGGCGACCCAGGTGCAGTGGCTGGCGAAGCCGCTGCTGGCGCCGCTGCTGCTGGCCTGGCTGTGGTGGGCACGCCGGCAGTCGGGGCCGGTCGCGATCGGGCTGGTCCTCGCCACCGCCGGGGACATCGCGCTGCTGGTGCCGGGAGACACCGCGTTCCTGGTCGGGATGGGCTGCTTTCTCGGCACGCAACTCGCGTTGATCACCGCGTTCGTCGGGCACCGCCGACCGCCGGTGGCGGCGGTGGCCGGGTACCTGCTGCTCTGGGCGGCGGCGAACGCGCTGTTGTGGCCACAGCTCGGTGCGCTGCGGCTGCCCGTGCTCGGGTACAGCCTGGCCCTGAGCCTGATGGCCGCCGCCGCGACCGGCGTCAACCTCCGGGCCGCGGTCGGCGGCGCGCTGTTCCTTTTCTCCGACCTGCTCATCGGTCTCGGCGCGGCCGGGACGACGCCGCCCGGGCACGGGGTGCTGGTGATGGCGACCTACAGCGCGGCCCTGCTGCTGATCACCACCGGCTGGGCGACCCGGGCCGGCGGCGGGCTGCCTCGGCCAACCGGCGGCGAGGCGTCTCAACCGCCCGACGGCGGCGGGGCGGCTCAGCCGGACGGCGGCATGAGCCCGCCCCGGTAGGCGGCGGCGACGGCCTGGGCCCGGTCGCGCAGCCCGAGTTTCATCAGCACCCGGCCGACATGGGTCTTCACCGTCGCGTCGCCGATGTGCAGGCGGGCGGCGATCTCCGCGTTGGACAGCCCGTACGCCATCTGCACCAGCACCTGCCGCTCCCGGTCGGTCAGCCGGCCCAGCTCGCCCGGGACGGGCCGGCGATGGTCGCCGAGCGCGGCGAACTCGGTCAGCAGCGACCGGGTGACCGCCGGGTCCAGCCACGCCTCGCCGGCCGCGACCGCCCGCACCGCCATGGTCAGCTCGTCGGGTGCGGCGTCCTTGAGCAGGAAGCCGGAGGCGCCCGCCCGCAACGCCGCCCGGACCGCGTCGTCCACGTGGTACGTGGTGAGGACCAGCACCCGCACCCCGGCACCCTCGGCGGTGATGTCGCGGGTGGCGGTGACCCCGTCGGTGCCCGGCATCCGCACGTCCATCAGCACCACGTCGGGCCGCTCCCGGCGGGCCAACTCGACGGCGGCGGCGCCGTCGGCACACTCGCCGACCACCGCGATGTCCCGCTCGGCGGCGAGCAGCATGGCAATGCCGGAGCGCACCAGCGGCTGGTCGTCGGCGAGCACCACCCGGATCACGACGGCACCCCCACCTCGACCGGCGGCAGCGGCAGTCGGGCGTACACCCGGAAGCCCTTCCCCGGCACCGGCCCGGTGGTCAGCTCGCCACCGGCGACCGCGACCCGCTCGCGCAGGCCGACCAGCCCGCGCCCGGTCGACAGCGCACCACCACCGGCGGCGGTGCCGTCGCCGCCGGTGTCGCGCACCTCCACCTCCAGCTCGTCGGCCCAGGTCAACCGGACGGTGGCGGTGGCCTGCGGGCCGGCGTACCGGGCCACGTTGGTCAACGCCTCCTGGACCGTCCGGTAGACGGCCAGGCCCACGCTCGGGTCCACCGGCCGGGCCGGCCCGTCGACGGCGAAGTCCACCCGCAGCCCGCTGGCGCTCATCCGGGCCACCAACTCCTCGACGTCGCCGGGGCCCGGGTGCCGGGGGTCGACCGGCGCGGTGTCGCCGGGCGCGATGACGGTGAGCATCCGGCGCAGCTCCTCGACGGCCTGGCGGCCGGCCTGCTCGATGTGGGTCAACGCCTGCCCGGCCCGGTCCGGGTCGGTGGCCAGGACGCGCCGTGCGCCGCCGGCCTGCAACAGCATCACCGTCACCGTGTGCGCGACGATGTCGTGCAGCTCCCGGGAGATGCGGGCCCGTTCGTCGGCTACCGCGCGCTCCGCCTCGACGGCCCGCAGGCGCTCGGCGGCGGCGAGCCGGCGTCGGTTGCTGCCCGCCCACCAGCCCAACGCCCAGGTGCCACCGACGACCAGGGCGTAGACCAGGGTGAGGCCGACGAAGACGGCGGTACGCCGGCCGGCGTCCTCGCGGCCGGCCAGCCACGCCTCGTTGGCGGCGATGACCAGGTACGGGGCGAGCGCCGGGACGGTGACCCAGGCGCGGCTGGCCGGCGCGCACGCGCCCACCGCGTAGAGGGCGACCAGCACGCCGAGCACCGGCTGGTAGCCGGGCACCAGGGCGGTGCCGACGAGACCGAGGGCCCAGACCACCACGAACACGGTGACCGGTGCCCGGCGGCGCCACAGCAGGGCGATCGGGCCGAGCACCGCGAACGCCAACAGCAGGACGGTGGAGCCGCCCACGCCGCCGGCGCGGGCGAGGTCGGTGCCGGCGGTGGAGAACAGCGCCAGGTCGAGCAGCCAGACCGCCGCGGCGACCAGGACGTCGCGACGGGCCGGTACGTCCCGGTGGGCCAGCCCTGGCGACGGTACGGCCGGGGCGGTCATCGTGGGCCGTGCGGCTGGCAGAAGCAGAACAGGATGCAGAAGCCACCGGTCAGCTCACGCATCGAGCCGAACCGGTGCTCGGCACGGCGCGGTTCGCGCTGCGCCTGCTCCAGCTCGCCGGCTCGGCGCAGCAGGTCGTCGTCGACGACGTGGATATCG
>NZ_JBFBAO010000265.1:0-10077 GCF_040682255.1 Micromonospora sp. NPDC051296
ACCGGCCGTCCAGCACGAACTCGATCACCCGCGGCTCCTCCCCAATTGGACCTTTCCCGTTGTCCTATGACAGTAGGACTATAAGACAGGTTGGGGATCGAGTGGACTGTTGTCAAGCTCCATGGGCACGATCAGGGCATGACGTTCGACGGGCTCGCGTATACCAGGACACCCCACGACCGGGCGGCGAGCATGCGCACCGACCCGGACTGGGTCGCCGAGCAACTCCGCCACGGCGACACCCTGGTCCTACCGATGTGGCGTGACCGCCCGCTGCTGACCACCACCGGCCAGCCGGCCATGCTCACCGCCCGAGCCGGCCGCGCCCTGGTGTCGGCCGCCAGCCAGACCATCCTGCTCGGCCTGGACGGCGCGACGGCGACCTTCGCCGCCGACCTGAGTGACACCGACGAGGCCGACGCGCTGCGGCTCGGCGCTGCGGACGCCAGCGCCGACCTGCGTGGCCTGGCCGCCACGCTGCCCGGCCCGCTCGCCGCGACCCTGGCGTACGCACGCGGGCTGCTCTACTGGAACCGGCACACCCGGTACTGCGGGTCGTGCGGTACGCCCACCGCGAGCGCCCACGCCGGTCACCTGCGGTTGTGCCGGGGCTCGGACTGCGGGCGGCAGCTGTTCCCCCGCATCGAGCCGGCCGTGATCGTGCTGGTGGAGAGCGCCGGCCCGGAGCCGCGCTGCCTGCTGGCCCGCCACCACGGCTCCGGCGCGGATGGCTACTCCCTGCTGGCCGGGTTCGTCGAGATCGGCGAGAGCCTGGAGGGCGCCGTACGCCGGGAGGTCGCCGAGGAGGCCGGCGTCGCGATCGGTGCGGTGACCTACCGCAGCTCGCAGGGTTGGCCCTTCCCGGCCGGCCTCATGGTCGGCTTCGTCGCCCAGGCCGTCGACGAGACGATCGCCGTGGACGGCGCCGAGTTGCTGGAGGCCCGCTGGTTCAGCCGCGCCGAGATCGTCGAACGCATCGTCGACGGTCCCGGCTCGGGTCCGGTCGACTCCATCGGTGGTTGGCTGCTGCGCTCCTGGGCCGGCCTCGACGGGCCTGGTCCTCGCTGACGGTCGCGGCCAGACGCCGCGGGGCCTGCGTGCGTCCCGGCGCTCAGGCGTAGAAGCCGGCGCGCAGCTTGATGCCGTGCTCCAGCCAGGCCTTCAGGCAGCAGAGCATGTTGGTCCACCCCTCGCAGTTGCCGTACGAGGCCCGCTGGCCCTCGGGGGTGGCGCGCCAGCCCTCCTCGGCGATCGTCACGAGGGTCCGGTCGTTACCGAGCGGTTCGAACTCCATGGTGACGGTCGTGTGGTAGGCCGCGCCCGCGACCGGCTCGTCGGCCGTCGATGCGGCACCGTCGGCCGCCTCCCACCGCAGCACGATCCGCCGGTCCGGTTCGACCTCGACCACCTCGACCGGGAACGCCCCGGGGAAGTCGGCGAAGTCCCAGCTGACGGTGGCGCCGGTGGTGAGGCGACCCTTCGCCCCGCCGGTGGTGAAGTAGTGGGAGAGCTGGTCCGGGTCGACCACGGCTTCGAACACCTCGTGCACCGGGCGACTGATCCGCCCGGCGATCTTGAACCGCAGGTCCACGGTGATCTCCTCCTCCATCCGCTGACGTGTTATATCTGTATAACATGTCAGCGCGTCAGGAGCAGCAGCCCAACCCGGATCCGGTCGACGAGGACGGCGTGTTCAAGGCGCTGGCGTCGCCGACCCGGCGGCGTCTCCTCGACCTGCTGAAGGACCACGCCCGGACCACCGGCGACCTGTGCGACCGGTTCCCGCAGCTGGACCGGTGCACGGTGATGCAGCACCTGCGGGTGCTCGAGGCCGCCGGTCTGGTGATCGCCCAGCGCAAGGGCCGCGAGCGGTGGAACCACCTCGACCCGCTACCGATCAAGCACATCCACGACCGGTGGATCGGCGAGTACGCCAGCGCCGCGGTGGGCATGCTCGCCACCCTCAGGACCGAACTCGAAGGCGGTACGCCCGACCGGACAGCCGGCGGCACGGCGCGGTAGCCGTCGACGGACACTCCGGGCGCGCGGAGTCAATTCATCACCTGCTGTACTTTGGTGCCATGGCGGCGCTGACCTACGGAACCGTCCTGGCTCGCTTCGGGCACGCGCTGTCCGACCCGGTCCGGGCCCGGCTGCTGCTCGCCCTGCGCGAAGGCCCCGGCTACCCCGCGGAACTGGCCGACCTGCTCGGCACCAGCCGGCAGAACCTGTCCAACCACCTGGCCTGCCTGCGCGGCTGCGGCCTGGTGGTGGCCGTTCCCGAAGGTCGCCGCTCCCGCTACGAACTGGCCGACCCCCGGCTGGCCCACGCCCTCGGCGACCTGCTCGGCCTGGTCCTGACCGTCGACCCGGCGGCCTGTCCGGCCACCGAGACCGACGACTGCTGCTGACGGCCGGTCGCCACGCCATCGCCGTCAAGGACGGCCGAGCCGCCTGGCGGGGCTGCTGCGGACTCAGGTTTAGATCAATGGCTGGGATAACCGCCTTGACGTGTTTGTGGGTTGAAGGCCAGCAGGAAAGTTCGGACGGCGGAGCGGGCGACCTCGTCCAGCTCGGTGTCGCTGAGCGGGCGTGTGCCCATCTCGGAGCGGGCCTCTAGCGGGCCGATGAGTAGGGCCATGAAGTGTTCGGCGGCCTGGGCGGGGTCGCTGGCGTGCAGGTGTCTGGTGAGCATAAGCCGGGCGAACCGGTCGGCCAGGGCGGCGTTGAGACGGTGGGGTCCATGTTCTCGGACGATGTCCAGGGCATCGGGGAATGTGGTGATCTCGGAGTAGAGCAGTCGTCGCAGCGCGCAGGAGCGACCGTCGCAGTGCAGCCGTAGCAGGCGCCGCGCCACGTCCTCCAGGGTTGCGCGCAGGTCATCGCCAGGCTCGTGAAGCGGTCCCAGTGCGGCTACGCGCTCGTTCAGCGCGGCCTGCGCAGCGGCTTCGAGTGCGTGCCGAAACAGCGTGGCCTTGTCGGTGAGGTGGTTGTAGACCGTGGGCTTGGCCACGCCCGCCTCGTCCGCGATCTCCTGAACGCATGCCTGCGCGTATCCCTGACGGCCGAACACCGTGAACGCGCCCTGAAGGATCGCCTGCCGCTTGTCGATCCGTCCGCGTGTCGACGCGGTGGTCCGAGCCTTACTCACCCCCCGACTATACCCACTGGTTCAAGTTCCTGAACCAACCACTTGCGCGCTAACTCGCCGGATAACTAGCTTGAACCCGTGAGTTCAATTTCCGGCCGTCTGGATCCGCCGTTGCTGCGGATGGTCACCGTGGTCCTGCTCGGCGGGCTGCTGGGCATCCTCAACAGCACGATGTCTGCCGTCGCCACCGACACCCTGGCCACAGCCTTGGACACCTCACTGAGCACAGTTGGCTGGGCGTCTACCGGCTTCCTGCTGGCCGTCACGGCGACCATCCCGTTCACTACCTGGGCCGTCGACCGGTTCGGTGGCAAGCAGCTGTGGCTGACCGGTCTTCTGCTGTTCGTGGCCGGATCGCTCGCCGCCGGGCTGGCTTGGAACGTCGGCAGCCTGATCACCTTCCGTACCCTGCAAGGTGTCGGAGCAGGTCTGCTCGACCCACTTGTGCTGATCCTGCTGGCCCGTGCCGCTGGTCCGCACCGCGCGGGACGCGTCATGGGTCTGATGGGCCTCGTGCTCTCCCTCGGCCCGGTACTCGGGCCGATCGCCGGCGGCGTCGTCCTCGCCAACCTGTCATGGCGGTGGATGTTCCTGCTGAGCGTGCCGGTCGGAGCCATCGCCTACCTGCTCGCCCGCCGCGTGCTGCCGCAGGACGTTCCCGCTGAGCCGGGACAGACCCGGTTCCGGCTCGACGTGCTCGGTCTTGCCCTGCTCGCGCCGGGCCTAGCCGCTGTCGTCCTGGCCCTCTCGCAGACCGCGGAGCATGCCGCGTTCACCGCGTGGCAGGCCCTGACCCCCCTGGCCCTCGGTGTCGTGCTGCTGGTCGGCTACACGGTTCACGCGCTGCGCGCCCGGCGCTCACCGCCTCTGATCAACCTGCGCCTGTTCGCCAACGGCGGCTTCACGGCCAGTGTGACCATCATGGGCCTGGGCGGCATGGCCAGCTTCGCCGCTCTGTTCGCGCTGCCGCTGTACTACCAGCAGGCGCACGGGCATGGCGCCCTCGCGGCCGGGCTGCTCTTGGCGCCGTTCGGTTTGGCGGGAGCTATCGCCATGCCACTGGCCGGACGGCTGTCAGACCGGGTCGGCGCCCGGGGCCTCGCCGCCTCCGGTGCGATCGTCGCCGGCACCAGCGGGTTGGTCTTTACCCAGATCACCGCGAACTCCCCCAAAGGTTGGCCGGTCCTAGCCGCGTTCACCATCGGCATCGGTGCGGCCCTCTTCAGCGCCCCGACGATGGGCTCGCTCTACCGCACTTTGCCCGCGTCCATGGTGGCGCAGGGCAGCTCGGTGCTCTACATGCTCAATCAACTCGGCGCCGCGCTCGGCATCGCGCTCGTCACGCTCATCATCCAGACCGCCAGCGATCCGATCGCCGGATTCCACAATGTCTTCTGGCTCGTGGTCGCAGTGACCCTGGTCATTCTGGCTGCCGTCCCACTGCTGCCCGGTCGACCGCAGCCGCCCGCCGCAACCGCGCACCCACCTCGACCGGACGACACCGTTGTCATCGTCGGCCGGGACAGGGAGACGCCCGGGGATCTTGACACCCGGACGTGATCCGGTGAAGGATTTCCACTGTGCGAAGCGCCTACCTCACCAAGCGGGGTCACATCGACCTCCTGCGCGTCGCCAGCGCCGCCTGTCGACCCTGCCTCTGACGCCGGGTCCCTCTTTCCGCCCGCCGTGGGCGTTCCCCACCTGCCGTAGGTCTCCGGCCCTACCGCTGCGCCCGCTCAACGGCACCCGCTCCATCCGACAGGAGAGCTGTCCATCGTGCACAAGATGTCCGTACGCCTGGCCACCGCCGGGCTCGCCCTCACCCTGCTCGGCACGACGGCCTGGGCCGCGCCGGCGAACGCCTCGGCGTTGCCGGCCGTGCCACCGTCCGCGCCGAGCCTGAACCAGATCGCCGGTTACCCCCGGCAGAACGTGCTGCCGGTCTGGCCGGACAACTCCGCCGACGCCTCCATCCCCATCGGCGTCATCCCGTACGACGAGATCGCCCCGAAGCTGAACACGCTGCAGGCCACGAGCGACCGGGTCTCCGCCCGGGTGGCCGGGAAGTCCAGCGGTGGCTACGACCTGTACGCGGTCACCGTCACCGCATCGGAGACCCGCAGCGAGGCTCGCCAGCAGGAGGAATGGAAGCGCCTCATCGAGGACGACCCGGTCCGGGCGCGCACCGATCCGAAGCTGCTGGCCGAGTACAAGACCCCGCTGTTCGTCAACGCCAACATCCACGGCAACGAGTGGGAGGGCACCGACGCGGCGCTGCGCGTCATCGAGGAGTTCGCCACCAGCACCGATCCCGAGGTGGCCCAGCTGCTGAAGCGGAATCGGTTGATCTTCAACGTCACGTCCAACCCGGACGGTCGGGTCGCCGGCACCCGGGCCAACGACGCCGGGTACGACCTCAACCGGGATCTCACCATCGTCTCGCAGCCCGAGACGAACCTGATCCGCGAACTCACCATCGACACCAAGCCGATCATCACGCTCGACCTGCACGGCTACGTCAGCCCGACGCTGCTGCACCCGAGCACCCCGCCGCACAACGTCAACAACGAGTACGACCTCTTCATCAAGCACGCGCTGCCGAACGCGCTGGCCATCGAGGAGGACCTGCGGGCCCTGGGCTACGCCGAGACGCAGCGCGCCCGGATCCCGTTCCGGGACGACGCGCCAGGGGTCTGGGACGACTTCCCGCCGATCTACGTGCCGTCGTTCGCGCTGCTGCAGAGCAGCATCCCGTACACCATCGAGGCGCCGCTCAACCCGCGCGGCACCAACCTGACGCCGGAGGAGCGGATCCGTCGCTCCGGCATCAACACCGACGTGCACGAGGTGGCGATCAAGACGTCGCTGCGGTACATCCAGGACCACCGCGCCGAACTGCTGCACGACCAGGCGGAGGTCTACCGGCGCGGTTGGGCCGGCGAGCCGCTGCGGGACATCCCCGACGGCTACGTGCCGGGCTGGGGTCCGGAGGACAACTACAACACCGTCTTCCCCCGGGCGTACGTCATCCCGACCGGCACCGGCCAGCGCTCCGAGCCGGCCGCCGCACGTCTGGTCGACCTGCTGATCGGCAGCGGTGGCCGGGTCTGGCGGGCGAAGCACGACTTCCGAGCCGAGGGCCGCAGCTACCCCGCCGGCTCGTACGTCATCGACCTGCACCAGCCCAAGCGGGGCCTGGTCAACTCGCTGCTCGAACCGGGCATCGACCTCACCGAGCGGGTCAACGACCTCTACGCCGGCCCCGCCGCGTGGAGCCAGGGGCTGACCTGGGGCGCCACCGTCGACACCCTCTGGGACCAGCTGCCGAAGGTGCAGCTGACCCGGGCGTACGACGGGGTGGCCGAGGGCGCGCTCCCGCCGGCCAGCGCCGACCTGCGCCTGAACCTCCAGGACGCCGCCGACCTGCTGGTGGTCAACTCGCTGATCCGCAAGGGCCTGCGGGTCTACCGGCTGGCCGACGGGTCCGTGGTGGTACCGGCCACCCCGGCCAGCCGCCCGCTGCTCAAGGAGGAGGTCCGTAAGCACGGCGTCACCTTCGAGCGTGCCCCGGCGGGCTGGCAGGGGACCCGGCTGGACGAGATCGTCGTCGGCTACCTGGGCAGCGTCGAGCCACGGGACACCCTGGCCGCGCTCGGCTTCTCGACCCGGGCCGTCACCGCCACGACGCTGGCCAGCACGCTGACCGACGAGGTCGACGTGCTGCTGGTCGCGAGCAACCTCAACGTGGCGACCCTGACCGCGGCGAACCGCGCCGCGCTGGACGCGTTCCTGGCCCGGGGCGGCGGCGTGGTCGGGCTCGGCACCGCCGGTGCGAACTTCGGCAACGCCACGTCGCTGTTGAGCGTCACCGCCACCGCCGGGCCGTCGCTGGCCAGCGGGGTGGCCAACGTCGTCAACCAGGGCGGCCCGGTCACCTCCGACGCCAGCCCGCACGCCTTCATCAGCCAGCCGGTGTGGTTCACCAACCTCGGCACCGGGGTGACGGTCGAGCAGTCGTACGCCGCGGACCCGCTGCTCGCGGGCTGGTGGGCGACCACCGGGGCGAACGGGCAGGCCGCCGCCGCGAACCAGGCCAGCGTCGTCCGCAGCGTCAGCCCCGGTGGCAACGGCGTGGTGCTGATCGGCACCAATCCGACGTTCCGGCTGCACCCGAAGGGGCTACAGGCGCAGCTGGGCCGGGCACTGCTCTGGGCCGCGCAGCCGACGCCGTGAGCTGATCCGCACGGCTGACCGCGCAGCGGTGGGGGCCCGGAGCGCTGTCGCTCCGGGCCCTCACCCGATCCGGTCCAGGTGGGGCCGAAAGACCTACCCGGGCGGCCCGGGCAGCGGACATGCTGGAGTCATGAACGGCCACCCTCCGCGGCCGGACGCGAAGTGCCCGCTTCGCCCCGAGGAACCGTGCACCCTGTGCCAGCTGGATGTGACCGGCCCGCAGGACTGCCCGCTGGTGTACCTGGTGATGACCGACGACGAGCTGCGCGCTGGGACGCACCGCAGCCGGCTCGACTTCGCGAGCCGCCGGCCGCCGTCCCGGCCGGCCCGGTAGGTCCGTACGTCACCCTTCCGCACCGGGCTGCGAGCCCAGCGGCCGACCACGCGGACCGCCTCCACTCCCCCGGGAACACCGGCCGCCGCCGGGCGCCCAGCGGCGCCGCAATCCGTTTCTTACAGCTCGATCGCCGCAATCTTTCAATCGGCAGTCGATGTATTGCGTCCCGACGTCGACGGCTGGCATCATGACCGTCAATTCCGTCCTACCCTCGAAGGAGTGGTCGGCATGGCGCTCACCCGCCGCACCCTGATCGGGTCCATCGCGGCGGGGTCCGCGCTCGCCGCCACCGGCGATCTGGTGCCCACCGCCGCTCGGCCCGCCCACGCGGCCAGCCCGCCCGGCGACGTGGTCGGGAAGATCACCGTCGGCTACCAGGGCTGGTTCAGCTGCCCCGGCGACGGCGCGCCGATCGGCGGCTGGTGGCACTGGAGCCGGGACCGGTTCCAACCGCCTTCGCCGAGCAACACCACGATCGTGTCCTGGCCGGACCTGCGGGAGTACGCGCACGGCTACCCCACCGCGTACCCCAACCTCGGCAACGGCCAGCCCGCGACGCTGTTCTCCTCGTACGACCAGCAGACGGTGGACACCCACTTCCGCTGGATGCAGGAGCACGGCTGCGACACCGCCGCGTTGCAACGGTTCAACCCGTTCGGCGACGAGGGGCCGACCCGCGACGCGATGGCGGTGAAGGTCCGCGGCGCGGCCGAACGGTTCGGGCGCAAGTTCTACCTCATGTACGACGTCACCGGCTGGACGTCGATGCAGTCGCAGATCAAACCGGACTGGACGACCAAGATGTCGGCGCACACCGCCTCCCCGGCGTACGCCCGGCAGAACGGCAAGCCGGTCGTCTGCATCTGGGGGTTCGGCTTCAACGACGACGGCCGCCCGTTCGCCCCGGCGCCCTGCCTCGACGTGGTGCAGTGGTTCAAGGCGCAGGGCTGCTACGTCATCGGTGGCGTACCCACCTACTGGCGGCAGGGCATCAACGACTCCCGGCCCGGCTTCTCCGACGTCTACCACGCGTTCCACATGCTCTCGCCGTGGATGGTCGGGCGCACCGGCACCCTCGACGGGCTGGACTGGTTCCACGCCAACGTCAACGTCCCCGACCTGGCCGACTGCACCGCGTACGGCATCGACTACCAGCCCTGCGTGATGCCCGGCGACCTGTCCGCCGGGCACCGCCGGCACGGCGACTTCTACTGGCGGCACCTCTACAACATGATCCGGCTCGGCGCGCAGGGTCTCTACGTCTCGATGTTCGACGAGTTCAACGAGGGCAACCAGATCGCCAAGACCAGCGAGACCCAGGCGGGCACCCCGGCCGGGGCCGGCATCCGGGCGCTGGACGAGGACGGCACCTTCTGCTCCGCCGACTACTACCTGCGGATCACCGCCGACGGCGGCCGGATGCTCAAGGGCCAGCTCGCGCTCACGCCGGTGCGACCGACCCCGCCCGTCGTCGGGGGTGGGCCGCCACCGACCGGCAACCTGGCTGCCGGCCGGCCCGCGGCGGCCAGCAGCCAGAACGGCCCGTTCACCGCCGGCAACGCCGTCGACGGCGACCGGAACAGCTACTGGGAGGCGACCAACAACGCCTTTCCGCAGTGGTGGCAGGTGGACCTCGGCGCCGCGTACCCGGTCAACCGGCTCGTCCTCGCCCTGCCGGCCGGCTGGGAGGCGCGCACCCAGACGCTGTCGGTGCAGGGCAGCACCGACGGCGCCGCGTTCACCACGCTGGCCGCGCCGGCCGCGATCCGGTTCGACCCGGCGACCGGCAACACCGCCACCGTCACCGTGCCGACCACGACAGCCCGGCACATCCGGGTCACCGTCACCGGCAACACCGCCTGGCCGGCCGCCCAACTGGCCCACGTCGAGGTGTACGCGACCACCGGCACACCCGACCCGCCGCCCCAGGTCGACCTGGCACGCGGCCGGCCGACCGCCGAGAGCAGCCACGTGCAGAACTACGGCAGCGGGAACGTCGTCGACGGCAACCCCGACAGCTACTGGGAGAGCGCCAACAACGCCTTCCCCCAGTGGGTGCAGGTCGACCTCGGCACGGCCACCGCGATCGGGCGCGTCGTGCTCCGGCTGCCGCCGTCGGCGGCCTGGCAGACCCGTACCCAGACGTTGTCGATCCAGGGCAGCACCGACGGCGCGGCCTGGAGCACTTTGGTCGCGTCCGCCGGCCGGGTCTTCGACCCGGCGACCGGCAACCAGGTGACGCTGACCCTCTCCGCCGCCCCGACCCGGTACGTCCGGGTCCGGTTCACCGGCGTGACGGACTTCCACACGCCGCGGGCCAGGTTCGCGCCCTTGCTGGTCACCCGCTCACCGGACC
>NZ_JBFBAO010000266.1:0-10061 GCF_040682255.1 Micromonospora sp. NPDC051296
CTTGTAGCCGAGACCGCGCACCGTGACGATGTGCCGCGGGGTGGACGGCTCCGGCTCGATCTTCGACCGCAGGCGCTTGACGTGCACGTCCAGCGTCTTGGTGTCGCCCACGTAGTCGGCGCCCCAGACCCGGTCGATCAGCTGCCCGCGGGTCAGCACCCGGCCCGCGTTACGCAGCAGCAGCTCCAGCAGCTCGAACTCCTTGAGCGGCAGCTGCACCGCGCCCCCGTCGACGGTCACCACGTGCCGCTCGATGTCCATCCGGACCGGGCCGGCGGCCAGCGTCGGCACCCCCGACTCGGTCGCCTCGGGGCTCTGTCGGCGCAGCACGGCCCGGATCCGGGCCACCAGCTCACGGGGCGAGTACGGCTTGGTGACGTAGTCGTCGGCACCGATCTCCAGGCCGACCACCTTGTCGATCTCGCTGTCCCGCGCGGTGACCATGATGATCGGCACGTGCGAACGCTGCCGCAGCTGCCGGCACACCTCAGTGCCGGACATCTCCGGCAGCATCAGGTCGAGCAGGACGATGTCCGCGCCGGTCCGGTCGAACTCGGTGAGGGCCGACGTGCCCGTGGCGGCCACGGAAACCTCGAACCCCTCTTTGCGGAGCATGTATGACAGGGCGTCGGAGAACGATTCCTCGTCCTCGACCACCAGAACGCGGCTCAACGGCGTTTCCTTTCCATGTGCGGTCAGACCTGCCGGAGCTCGGCCGGACCGGCGTCGATCCCAGCCGACGGCAGTGTCGCCAGGAGGTCGTCCGGAGGGCTGGCGGGCAGCCGGAGGGTGAACGTCGACCCACCACCAAGAGTGCTCGCCACATCCACCCGGCCGCCATGGTTGCTCGCGATGTGCTTGACGATCGCGAGGCCCAGGCCGGTGCCGCCGGTCGATCGGGAACGGGCCTGGTCGGCCCGGTAGAACCGCTCGAAGATCCGGTCCACGTCGGTGGGGGCGATACCGATGCCCTGGTCCGCCACGGCGATCTCGACGTGTTCGTCGGTGGAGCGGGCGGTGATACGTACCGTGGTGTCCTCGCCGGAGTAGTTGACGGCGTTCTCCACCAGGTTCGCCACCGCTGTGGCCAGTTGGCTGTCGCTGCCGTAGACGGTGAGTCCCCGCTCGGCCTCGACCGCCACCTCGATCCGACGGGCGGTGGCGGCGGTCCGGGTGCGGTCCACCACCTCGGAGATCACCCAGTCCACCGCGACCGGTTCCGGGGCAGGTTGCGGCTCGGCCCCCTGGAGCCGAGTCAGCTCCAGTAACTCCTGCACCAGCCGCCCCAACCGGGTCGACTCGTGCTGGATACGCTCGGCGAACCGGCGGGCCGCGACCACGTCCTCGGAGAGGTCGGACCGCCCTTCACCGGCCGGTTCGGTGGCGTCGAGCAACGCCTCGGCGAGCAGTTGCAGCGCGCCGATCGGGGTCTTCAGCTCATGGCTCACGTTGGCCACGAAGTCGCGGCGAACCCGGGCCAGCCGGTGCGACTCGGTCACGTCGGCCGCTTCCACCGCGATGTAGCCGCCACCCAACCCCATCGCCCGCAGGTGCACGCCGAGCGGGTTCTCCCCCGCGTTGTCGCGACCCCGGGGCAGGTCCAGCTCGATCTCGCGGCGCACGCCGGTGCGGCGCACCTGCCCGGCCAGGGTACGGATCAACGGATGCGCGGTGATCGAGCCCGGCTGGCCACCGGTGCGCAGCAGGCCCATCGCCCGAGCCGCCGGGTTGACGAGTACGGGCACGTCCTCGGGGTCGAGCACCACCACGCCCGCGCGCAGCGAGTCGATCGCACGGCGACCGAGCCCGACCTGCTGTTCCTCGGCGATCGCGTGCCTCCCCTTACCGAACCCGAAGCCGACCCGCCCGCTCCCGCTGGAGCCGGCCCGCCGGCGTGCCACCGGGATGATCCGGGGCAGCCACAGGCCGGCGACCAGCCCGGCCACCAGGGCCGCGGCCACACCCACCGTCACCGCCCACGTCACCCGGCGATCGTAGGGTCATTGTTTACCGGGCTACCGCCCAGACCAGGACGAAGCACTCTCGCTTCCGGGAAAGTTCACTTCTGCGTCCGGCGTAGTTCACCGGCGTTCACCTCCGGTCCGCCCGCGAGCCCTAGTTTGTGCGGCGTACCTGCGCAAAGCCTCGCCGGCCCGATCGCCGGCGCCGACCCACAGGACGTGAGAATGCGCGACGAGTTCCGGGCCGAGCTTCAGGCCGTCAGCCAGTTGCTGGTCGAGATGGCCGAAGGCGTACGGGCAGCGCTGCGGCAGGCGACGCGGGCCCTGCTCACCGCCGACCGCCGAGCGGCCGAGACCGTGATCGAGCGGGACGCCGAGATCGACGGACTCTACCGGCAGGTGGAGGAGCGGGTCTGCGACCTGCTGGCCCGCCAGGCACCGGTCGCCTCCGACCTGCGCGCCATGATCACCGCGCTACACGTCGCCGCTGACCTGGAGCGCATGGGCGACCTGGCCGACCACGTCGCCAAGACCGCGCTGCGCCGGCACCCGTCGCCCGCCGTGCCGGCGGAGTTGCGGCCGGTCTTCACCGACATGGCGACCATCGCCGACCGGATGGCCGAGAAGATCGCCTCGGTACTGGCCCACCCCGACGCCGACCTCGCCGCCGAGCTGGACAGCGACGACGACGCGATGGACGAGCTGCACAAGGGCCTGTTCGGGGTGCTGCTCGGCGAGGACTGGCCGTACGGGGTGGAGACCGCCATCGACGCCACTCTGCTCGGCCGCTTCTACGAGCGGTTCGCCGACCACGCGGTGAACAGCGCCGAGCACGTGGTCTACCTGATCACCGGCGAACCCGTCACCCCCGCCTGAGGCGCAAGGAAGGGCCCCCTGTTAACGCCTGGCGTATAGCAGGGGGCCCCTTTTAACAAGTAGACGGCGTGGGCCGGTCAGCGGCCCTGGTTGGCCACCGCGGCGGCGGCCGTCTTGGCGGCCTCCGGGTCGAGGTAGGTGCCGCCCAGGGTCTGCGGGCGCAGCTGCGGGTCCAGGTCGTAGCGCAGCGGGATCCCGGTGGGGATGTTGAGCTTCGCGATCGCCTCGTCGCTGATCTGGTCCAGGTGCTTGACCAGGGCCCGCAGCGAGTTGCCGTGCGCGGCCACCAGCACCGTCCGGCCGGCCAGAATGTCCGGCACGATCGAGTCGTACCAGTACGGCAGCATCCGCTCGACGACGTCCTTGAGGCACTCCGTACGCGGCATCAGCTCGGTGGGCAGCAGCGCGTACCGGGGGTCGCCCACCTGCGACCACTCGTCGTCGTCCGCGATCGGCGGGGGCGGCGTGTCGTACGAGCGGCGCCAGAGCATGAACTGCTCCTCGCCGTACTCGTCCAAGGTCTGCTTCTTGTCCTTGCCCTGCAGGGCACCGTAGTGGCGCTCGTTGAGCCGCCACGACCGGCGCACCGCGATCCAGTGCCGGTCGGCGGCGCTCAGGGCCAGTTCGGCGGTACGGATGGCGCGGCGCATCACGCTGGTGTGCACGACGTCCGGCAGCAGGTTGTGCTCGCGCAGCAGCTCACCGCCGCGGCGTGCCTCGCTCTCCCCCTTCTCGGTCAGGTCGACGTCGACCCAACCGGTGAAGAGGTTCTTGGCGTTCCAGTCGCTCTCGCCGTGCCGCAGCAGGACCAGCGTCCCGACGGTGGGCCCCTCGCTAGCTGTCATGCCGATCATCCTGCCGCAACGCCGGACCGGACGCGCGGGAAGGGTCGTGACGACCACCACGTGGAAATCGGCGTGACCTTGATTCCGGCGCGCCACTAGGTTGTAAGGGTCGTCAAGATATTCAGTCATTACGGAAACGGGGGCGCCGCGGTGCGCGCGATGCGGGGTTGGTTCCGGGACACCACGGGCGGGCTGCCGAAGACCTTCTGGTACCTCTGGACCGGCACCCTGATCAACCGGCTCGGCTCGTTCGTCCTGGTCTTCCTCGCCATCTACCTGACCCAGGAGCGCGGCTTCTCCGCCTCCCAGGCGGGCCTGGTGCTCGGCGCCTGGGGCGTGGGCGGCGCGGTCGGCACCACCGCCGGCGGCACCCTGACCGACCGCTGGGGGCGTCGGCCCACCCTGCTCGCCTCGCATCTCGGCGCGGCGACCATGATGCTCGCCCTGGGCTTCGCCCGTGACCTGTGGACGGTCGCGGCGGGCGCGCTGCTGCTCGGCCTGTTCGCGGAGGCGGCTCGCCCCGCGTTCGGCGCCATGATGATCGACGTCGTGCCCGAGCGGGACCGGTTGCGCGCCTTCTCGCTCAACTACTGGGCGATCAACCTCGGCTTCGCCTGCGCCGCCGTGCTCGCCGGCTTCGCCGCCCAGGCCGGCTACCTGCTGCTCTTCGTGGTCAACGCCGCGACCACAGTGGTCACCGCGTTGATCATCTTCGTCAAGGTGAAGGAAACCCGCACGATCACCGTCAGCACGCGGTCGACCGGTGCCCCGGCCGGCGCGCTGCGCACCATCCTGGCCGATCGGGTGTACCTGGGTTTCGTGACGCTGAACCTGCTCGGCGCGCTGGTCTTCCTCCAGCACATCTCGATGCTGCCGATCGCGATGGCCGACTCGGGGCTGAGCCCCGCCATGTACGGCTCGGTGATCGCCCTCAACGGCATCCTCATCGTGGCCGGCCAACTGTTCGTACCCCGGCTGATCCGCGGGCGCAGCCGCTCGCACGTGCTCGCCCTCGCCTCGGTGGTGGTGGGCGTCGGCTTCGGCCTGACCGCGTTCGCCGACGTCGCCTGGTTCTACGGGCTCACCGTGCTGATCTGGACGCTCGGCGAGATGCTCAACTCGCCGTCCAACGCCACCCTCATCGCCGAACTCTCCCCCGGCGAGTTGCGCGGCCGATACCAGGGCGTCTTCTCGCTCTCCTGGCAGTTGGCCGGGGCGATCGCGCCGATCCTCGGCGGCCTGGTCCGCGAGCAGGCGGGCAACGCAACCCTCTGGCTCGGCTGCGCCGTGATCGGGGCGGTGATGGCGGTGGGCCACCTGATCTCCGGGCCGGCTCGGGAGCGACGTGCCCTCGAACTGCGTACCGCCGGGACCGCCCCGGTGGTGACGGTCCAGTCGCCCGCACCCCAGCCGGCCGCGCCGCAGGCGGCCGAGCCGGTCGCGCCCACCCGCAGTTGAGCACTCCCCCGACGTCGCGAGGTTTCGCCGCTCCGGCAAGATCTGTTAGGTAACCGAACAGATCGGGGATCAGGTGCGGGCCGCAACGCAGCACGAACGCCGGGCGACCGCCGCGCCACGGCGCTGGCTGGCCGACACCGCCGGCGGGCTGCCCGCCACCTTCTGGTACCTCTGGGCCGGCCTGCTGATCAACCGGGCCGGAGCGTTCGCGATGCTCTTCCTGTCGCTCTACCTGACCGCCGCCCGGGGCGCGAGCGAGTCGCTGGCCGGCGTGGTCGTCGGCGCCTACGGCGCGGGTGGAGCGGCCGGGGTACTGTTCGGCGGCGTCCTGGCCGACCGATGGGGACGCCGGTCGACCCTGGTGGCGGCGCACCTGGCCACCGCCGCCCTGATGGTCGCGCTGGCGCTCAGCCAACAACTCGGCGTGATCGCGTTGCTCGCCCTGCTGGTCGGCGTCACGCACTCGATGCCGAGCCCGGCCTTCGTCGCGGCGATCGTCGACGTGGTGCCCGAAGAACGCCGGTCCCGCGCGTTCAACCTGCAGTTCTGGGCGTTCAACCTCGGCATGGCGGTGGCCTCGCTGCTGGCCGGCCTGCTGGCCGAGGCGAGTTACGTCGCGCTCTTCCTGGTGGACGCCGCCGCCACCCTGGCCACCGCCGTGCTCATCGCGTGGAAGGTGCCCGAGACCCTCGCCCACCGGTCGGCGCGAACTCCGCTACAGCCTGCGGCCGCGCGCCCCGGCAGCGGGCGCCGACCGCGCCGGCCCGGGTTGCACACCGCGTTGGCCGACCGTCACTTCCTGGCCTTCGTGGGGCTGACCTTCGTCCTCGCCGTACTGACCATGCAGGCTTCGACGATCATGCCGCTGGCGATGCGCGCGGACGGGCTGGGACCTTCGGCGTACGGCATCGTGGTGGCACTGGGCGGAGTGCTGATCGTGCTGGGACAACTCTTCGTACCCCGGCTCATCGACCACCACCGCAAGGCGCACGTGCTCGCCGTCTCCACGGCACTGCTCGCGATCGGCTTCGGCGTGCTCGCCGTCGCCGACGACCTCGCGTTCTACCTGGGCGCCTGCGTGGTCTGGACGGTCGGCTCGATGCTGGCCGCGCCACCCAACGCACAGATCAACGCGGACCTGGCACCACCCGCGTTGCGGGCCCGCTACCAGTCGGTGTTCTACCTGGCCTTCCCGGCCGCGTCGTTCGTGGCGCCCACGCTCGGTGGGTTCAGCCTGCAACAGTGGGGCGACGGGCACTGGCTGCTGGTCGGCACGCTGGGGCTGCTGGCCGCCGGGGGCCACCTGCTCGCCGGACCGCCTCGGGAGCGACGCGTGGCCGCCCTGCGCCAAGCCACGGCGGTCCCGATCGAGCCGTCGCTGACCGCTCGCGAGGTATGACGCGACGTGCCCGGCACGGAACCCGTGCCGGGCACGTCAACGTCGTACGACCGGCGGCGGCGGGCGACACTCACCCCCGTAAGCGACGCCCGCTCACGCCGCCGGTCCAAACAGGTGGGCACCGTCCCCCAACGGTCGATCCACCCGTCCCCCGACACCTCACCCGGTGCACGGATCTGATCGATCCGCCGCTCCCCCGAACGGTTCCGAGCGTGGCGCGGTGCAATAAAGTTAGTTCGGCCCGACATGCGGATTCAACCTGAGCGGCTGTCTCGCCCGTCACAGCGGCCGTGTCCAGCCTCGGGACGGCACTTCGGGCCCTCGTTCATGACCAACAGCGGGTACCCGACGAGCATTCCCGCAAACCCCTCACGCGTCCTCCCGATCGGGTGATTCGGTCCGGAAGAAGTTGCTCTGCCGGCCGTCCCGCAACTGCTCCTGGTAGATCAGGTTCAGCCGCCGCAGATCGAAGGTGTGGAACCACTCGTCCCAGGTGATCTCGCGTATCCGGCTGCTCTCCCGGTAACCCGGGATGTTGAACGTCAACACGCCGGCCCGGCCGTCCCGCTCGGTGCCGCTGATCGTCGCCGGCTTGGCGCCCCGCTCGCGGGCCCACCGCCGGATGACGTCGTGGTTGGTGGTCACCAGGCTACGGCCGGGGCGCTCCGGCTGGTCCTGGATCGTGGCGATCACCTGCGACGACCGGGACGACCGCGCGGTCCCCCGCCCGGTCCGCACCGCTGAGCTGCCAGCCGGTGCCGCCCTGGCCGCACCCTGCGCCGGTGCCGCCTTGGCCGCACCACGTGCCGCTGTGGCCCGCCCCGCCGTCGACTTGCGAGCCGCGGTGCCGGCCTTACGCGCGGTCGTAGTCCCCGCCGTGGTCTTGCGGGCCGCCGTGGTCTTGCGGGCCGCCGTGGTCTTCCGCGCCGTAGTGCTCTTCGCCGCCGCCTTCCGCGGGGCGACCTTCCTCGCCCCGGTGCCCGCCGCGGCCTTCCGCGCCGTGCCCGTCGTCGTTTTCCGCGCCGTGCCCGTCGTCGTCTTCCGCGCCGCGCTGGTCGTCGTCTTCCGGGCGGCACCGGTCGTCTTGCGCGCGGCACTGGTCGTCGTCTTGCGCGTGGTGCCGCCCGCCGCCTTCCGCGCCGATACGGTCCGTTTCGCCGGGGCCGCCTTTGCCCGGCCCGGGGCGGTACGGCCCGCCGCCGCCTGTCTCGTCCCAGCCGCCTTCGTGGCGCTGGCGCGGCCGGCCGGCCCGGTGCTCCGGCGTGCGGCACCGCCCGACCGAAGCGTCTTCACCAGCGTCTTCACCAGTTCCGGCTTGCGCAGGGCGGAGATGCCGGAGACCCCGTACCGGCGCAACTGCCCGCGGATGTCGTCCACCCGCATCCGGGAGATCTCCGACTCGGAGATCCGTGGCGTGTTTGGGGTCCGGTTGCCGGCCGGCCGCTTGGTCCTGGTCGCGGTCCCGCCGCGACCCGAGCTGTTTCGCTGAGCCATGGACGCTCACGCTCCTCGACACTCAGTCTCGGCACGCGGCGGGTCCCAACGCCGCACCGCGTGGTGCGGCTTACCCAGCAATACCGCTCTGAACCGCCCTGCCGGTACCGGGCTGGAACGGACCGGCGTTTCAGGCGTGGCCCGGACCGCCCGCGCCGTCCGACGGCTCGAACAGGTGCGCGAAGGCCGCGAGGTTCGCGGTGGACTCACCCCGCTTGACCCGCCACTCCCACTCTCGGCGGATCGAGCTGCCGAAGCCGATCTCCAGCATCGTGTCGAAGGACTCGTCGGCGTAGGTCAGCACCGCGCCGAGCAGCCGGTCCAACTCGTCGGCGTCGACGCCGGCGAGGTTGACCCGGCCGGTGAGGTAGACGTCGCCCACCGCGTCGATGGAGAACGACACGGCGTACATCCGGGCGTTGCGTTGCAACAGCCAGGCCCACAGCTCCTCGCGCCGCTCGTCCGGCTGGCGCATCACGAACGCCTCGACCCGCAGCGCGTGCTCGCCGACGATCAGGTTGCAGATCGTCTTGAGCTTGTGCGTGCCGGGCAGGGTCACTGCGTACGACCCCGGACCGGTGGACTCGCAGGCGAGCTCCCGTTCGGCGCAGACCGACTCGATCAGGGCCCCAAGGTCGCTCATCGGGTCAACTCTACGGCCGCTGCCTCTGCACCGCCGCCGGGCGTCCGATCAGGAACGCGGCACCGGTCACCAGCAACGGGAGCCAGCCAGCTCGCAGGTGAGACGGGCCCGGTGGGCGGCGATCGCCTCGCCGTAGACGGTGAGCAGGCCGGCGGCCGTACGGTGCCAGGAGAAGTTGCGGGCGTGCCGGGCGGCACCGACGGACAGCTCCGCCAAGCGGCCCCGGTCGGGCAGCAGGCGACCCAGCGTACGAGCCCAGTCGACCGGGTCGTGGCCGCGTACCAGGACACCGCTGACCTGGTCGCGTACCGCGGTCACCAGACCGCCGACGGCGGCGGCCACCACGGGCGTACCGCACGCCTGGGCCTCCAGCGCGACCAGGCCGAAGGATTCGTTGTACGACGGCACCGCGACCAGGTCGGCCGCCTGGTACAGCAGGGGCAGGTCGGTGCCGGTCTGCGGCGGCAGGAAATGCACCCGGTCGGCGACCCCGAGCGAGGCGGCCAGCTCGATCAGGGCGGTGGGCCGGTCCAGCCCGCTGCCGCTCGGGCCGCCGCAGATCACCACGGCGACCTCCCGGGCTAGCACCGGATCCCGCTCACGCAACGCGGCGATCGCGCGGATCAGCACGTCCGGGGCCTTCAACGGCTGGATCCGCCCGACGAAGGCCACCAGGTGACCGCCGGTGGGCAGGCCCAGCCGGACACGGGCGGCAGTGATCGCGGCGTCCCGGTCGCCGGGGGCCGGGCGGAACCGGTCCAGGTCCACCCCCGGCTCGACCACCGCGACCAGGGTCGGGTCGGCGTCGTACCGGCCGACCAGGTCCCGCGCCTCGACCCGGGTGTTCGCGACCAGCCGGTCCGCCTCGGCGACCACCTGCTCCTCGCCGATCACCCGGGCCTTGGGTTCCGGCCGGTCACCGGCGGCGAGCTGCGCGTTCTTCACCTTGGCCAGGGTGTGCGCGGTGTGCACCAGCGGCACCCCCCAGCGGTCCTTGGCCAGCCAGCCGACCTGCCCGGAGAGCCAGTAGTGGGAGTGGATGAGGTCGTAGTGGCCCGGCGGCCGGGCCGCCTCGGCGCGCAGCACGCCGGCGGTGAACGCGCAGAGCTGGCCGGGCAGTTCCTCCTTGGTCAGCCCCTCCAGCGGACCGGCCATCACGTGCCGGACATGCACCCCGGGAGCCACCTCGACCACCGGCGGCAGATCGCCCGAGGTGGCCCGGGTGAAGATCTCCACCTCGACGTCCGCCTCGGCCAGTCGCCGGGCGACCTCCAGGATGTAGACGTTCATGCCCTGCGCGCCGGCATCGACGTGGAACTGCCCACCGTGGACGCGTACGGCGCACCGCTGGTGGCGGCGGTACGAGCCGGCGAGGTCGACGAGGC
>NZ_JBFBAO010000267.1:0-10046 GCF_040682255.1 Micromonospora sp. NPDC051296
AGCGGGACGGCCGGCGCATGGTCACCCCGGTGCCGGGCACCGAGCGGGAACTCCCCGCCGACCTGGTGCTGCTGGCGATCGGCTTCGAGGGCACCGAGGAACAGCCGCTGCTGGCCCAGTTCGGGGTGACCCGCAACGGCCGCGGCGCGATCGACTCCCGGTCCGACTGGCAGACCGACGCCGACGGCGTCTTCGTCGCCGGTGACATGCACCGGGGGGCCTCGCTGATCGTCTGGGCGATCGCCGAGGGCCGGGCCGCCGCCGCCGCGATCCACACCCACCTCGGCGGGGCCGGCACCCTGCCCGCACCGGTCGGCTCCGCCGCCCAACCCCTGACCGTGTAAGGAAGGGCCCCCTGTTAACGCCTCGGGTATAGCAGGGGGCCCGGCTTAACATCCCGCGTCCGACCGCCGGTCGTCAGGTTGGCGGCGGCACGCCGCTGCCGGTACCCGATGATCGACGAGGGCGGCCGTGGTGAGACGCCTCACGAATCGCGGTTTATCGGGCTAATTGCGGCCAGACTTGGCGGCTGCCGAACCTGCGTGGTTCGGCTTTGTCATGCCACCGTCTGGGGAGGTTCGCCGTGGCGTACGGTGCCACGTTCGCCGCGCTGCGCCACCGCAACTACCGCATCTGGGCGGCAGCCGGCCTCGTGTCCGTGGTCGGGACCTGGATGCAGGTGCTCGGGGTCAACTGGTACGTGCTCGCCGAGACCGGTTCGGCCACGTCCATGGGCCTCGCCGTGCTGCTCCAGGCCATCCCGATGCTCCTGCTCGGGGTGTGGGGTGGGTCGCTGGCCGACCGGCTGCCCGCCCGGCCGGTGCTGATCGGCGCCCAACTGGCGCACGCGGCGTTGGCGGCCGGGCTGGCGATGGTCGCCTTCACCGGCGCCGGCGGCCTCCCGGCGATCTACGCGATCTCCCTGGCCACCGGGGCGGTGTCCGCCATCGAGGGCCCGATCATGGGGCGCTGGTGCTCCACCCTGGTGGACCGGGAGAGCCTCGGCAACGCCCTGGCGCTCGGCTCGCTCACCCACTCCGCGGGGCGGATCCTCGGCATGAGCGCCGGCGCCGTCGTGGTCGCCGTCGTCGGCCCCGGGATGCTGTTCGCCATCAACGCCGCGAGTTTCCTCGCCGTGGTGGCGGCCCTGTTCGCCGTACGCGAGCGGGAGCTGCACACCGGCGGGCCGGTCGCCGAGGCGGAGGTGGCCGACACCAGTATCCGGGCCGGGTTCCGGTACCTGCTGCGCCAACCGGTGGTGCTCGTCGCGCTGGCCATGGCCTTCGTGCTCGGCAGCCTCGGGCGCAACTACCAGGTGACCATGGCGGCGATGAGCGACGGACCGCTGGGGGCCGGGGCGTCCGGCTACGGCGTGCTGTCCAGCGTCTTCGCGGTCGGCACCGTGGTCGGGGCGTTCCTCGCGGCCCGGCGGCGGGAACTGGGCTACGGCGTGCTCGTCGCCGCCGGCCTGCTGGCCAGCACCCTGCAGATCGTGGCCGGCCTGGCCCCGGGCACGCTGAGCTTCGCCGCGGTGATCCTGCCGATCGCCGCCGCGGCCGTGGTCATCGACACCACCGTGGGCACCCGCGCGCAGCTCGACACCGACTACGCCATGCGCGGCCGGGTGCTCGCCGTGGTGGGCGTCACCGGCTCGGTCGCCGCCGCGGTCGGCGCGCCGCTGCTCGGCTGGCTCTCCGAGCACGCCGGCCCCCGGCAGACCCTGGTGCTGGCGGGCGTGGTCACCGCGGTGGCCACCGCGGCGGCGGGGCTGGCCCTGGACCGGCTGCGCGGTCGCCGGCTGCGCCGCCGGGTCACCCGGGCACTGGCGGCACCCGCGGTGCTCCGCCCGGTGCGCCGGGTCGCGTCGAGGGCGGCCCGCATCGTCCGACCCGCGCCCATCGCCGCCCGAGCGGCCCGGCCCACGGTGCCCCACCGGCACACCGTGGCGGGGTTGGTCAGCACGACCCGGCCAGGGCATGAATGCCCGGCGTGTGCGGCACCACAGCTCGTCCGGCGCAGATCGCGCCTGTCGCGCACCGGGGTCTGACAAACCGGCAGGGCGGCCTCGTCCGGGAACGGGCTACCGATGATCGCCGACGGGCCAGCAACTCACGCCACCCGGCCACTGGTCAACGGCTGACGCGCTCCTCAACGATGCGGATGCCCCGGCGACGCGTCCGGTTTGGGCTGTCCCGGTGTCACCTGTCTCCGTTAGGGTTCCTCGTGTGAACCCGACGGAGCGAGCGGCGTCGCAGGGCATCGCGCACGCGACAGCTCGCTAGAGCGCACTGAGAGGTAACGGCACAGCTTGGGCACGCTCGCGTCGGTGTACGGGCAGGCGGTCGCCGCCCACCGGGCCGCCCGGGCCCATCTCGAAGCCGCCCGCGAGGCGTTGCGTACCGCCGCGCCGCCCGCTTCGGCGGCCGACGCCGACCTGCTCGCCCGGCTGGCCCGGGTCGGCTCCGCGCTGGCCACCCCGGCCCCGGGCGCCCGGCTGACCCACCAACCCGTGCCGGTACGCGTCGGCGAGGCCGTCACCTCCGGCGGCGGGTTCCCGGTCCTGCTGCCGCTCGGCGCCGGGCACCACCTGGCGGTCGACACCGACGCCCGCGACCCGGCGGTCGCCGGGCTGCTGCGGGCGCTCGTGCTGCGGCTGCTGGCCACCGCCGAGCCCGGTGGCGTCCGGGTCGCCGGGCTGGACACCGCCGCCCTCGGCGCGACGTTCGGTCCACTGCGACCACTGGTCGACGCCGGCGTCATCGACGCACCGGCCATCAGCGAGCCGGAGGTCGCCGCGCTGCTCGACGCCGCCGAACAGCACGCCCGCGCCGCCCGGCAGGCCGCCCGGCCGGACCAGGAGCTGCTGGTGGTGGTCGCCGCGTCCGTCCCGCCGCCCCGCGAGGCCGCCCGGCTCGCCGCGCTCACCCACGCCGGGCCGGCCGCCGCGGTCTGCGTCTTGCTCGGCGGGTGGCCGCCGGCCACGCCGGAGGAGCCGGCGCTGCGGCTGGGCGCGACCACCATGCTGCGGCTGACCGATCGGTACGCCCGGGTCGGTGACCCGCCCGGCGCCCCGTTCAGCGCCGACGGCACCGGCCTGGCCGCCCCGGTGGTCCTCGACGGCGATCCGCCGCCGGCCTCGGTCGCCGCGCTCGCCACCCACCTCGGCGAGGCCGCCCGGCGCGGCGAGGCGGTCGGCTTCGCCGACCTGCTGCCCGGCCAGCGGTGGGCCGCCTCGGCCCGCGCCGGTCTGCGTACGGTGGTGGGTCGCGCCGGGCGTGACCCGTTCGCGATGGCCTTCGACGACGCCACCCCGCACTGGCTGGTCGGCGGACGCACCGGCGCCGGCAAGACGGTCTTCCTGCTCGACGTCCTCTACGGGCTGGCCGCCCGCTACTCACCGGCCGAGTTGCAGCTGTACCTGCTCGACTTCAAGGAGGGGGTCAGCTTCACCGAGTTCGTCCCCACCGGCCGTGACCCGTCCTGGCTGCCGCACGCCCGCGCGGTCGGCATCGAGAGCGACCGCGAGTACGGCGTCGCCGTGCTGCGCGAACTGCGCCGC
This sequence comes from Micromonospora sp. NPDC051296, assembly GCF_040682255.1. Taxonomy (NCBI): domain Bacteria; kingdom Bacillati; phylum Actinomycetota; class Actinomycetes; order Micromonosporales; family Micromonosporaceae; genus Micromonospora; species Micromonospora sp. NPDC051296. The sequence goes on from NZ_JBFBAO010000267.1 coordinate 3,560, forward strand.
GAACTCCACCGGCGGGCCACCGCGCTCAAGCGGCACGGCGTCACCAAGCTCGCCGACCTGCCCGCCGACACCGCGGTACCGCGCATCGTCGCCGTGATCGACGAGTTCCAGGTGCTGCTCGCCGGCAACGACCAGCTCGCCCGAGAATCGGTGGACCTGCTGGAGGAGTTGGCCCGCAAGGGCCGCTCGTACGGCGTACACCTGGTGCTGGCCAGCCAGAGCACGACCGGGATCGAGGCGCTCTACGGCCGCGCCGAGGCGGTCTTCGGGCAGTTCGCGTTGCGGGTCGCGTTGCCCGGCGGCGGGGGCGTGCTCGACCAGCTGAACGACGCGGCGGCGACGCTGCCGGTCGGCTCGGCCGTGGTCAACACCGCCGCCGGCGCGCCCGGGGCGGACACGGTGGTCCGCTTCCCCGACGCGCACGCCGCCACCGGCAAGCTGACCCGCCTGCGGCACGAGCTGTGGCAGGCCCGCCCGGCGGGCGCCCGCCCGCCGTCGGTGTTCCGGGGGTACGACACCGCGCGGGTCGAGGACGACGCCACCTTCAGCGGGCTGCGCCCCGGCGGCCGGCGGCCGCTCGCGCTGGTCGGTCGGACGGTCGACGTGGACGGCACCACCGCGCTGTTCATCATGGACACTGCCCCCGGCCGGCATCTGGCCGTGGTGGGCACCTCGGCCGCCGGTGCGGAGGTGCTGCGCGCCGCGACCCTGAGCCTGGCCCGGCAGCACGCCCCGGGCGAGGTGGCCTTCCTGCTCGCCCCGCTGGTCGCCGCCGCCGACCCGGCCGCCGACGACACCGCCGCCGCGCTGACCGCCGCCGGGCACCGGGTCGACCGGCTCGACGCCACCGCCCTGCGCGCCCGACTCGCCGCCCTCGCCGCCGGCTCAGCCGACGGTGCCGGGCCGGCGGGGGGCGCTGAGCCGCCCGGGGGTGCTGGATCGCCCGGGGCTACCGGGCCGGTGGAGAGCACCGGGCCGCCCGGGGGTGCCGGGGCGGGGAACGGCGCGCCGGGGCGCAACTACCTGGTGGTGTTCGGGATGGACGCCGCCGCGGGGCTGCTCGCCGAGACCGATCCCGCCACGTTCCGCTCCGGCCGCGACGACCTGCGTGCGCTGCTGCGTCAGGGGCCCGGCCACGGGGTGCACCTGCTCGGCTGGTGGCGCGGGCTGCGCCGACTCGCCGACGACCTCGGCGGTACGCAGAACCGCGACGACGTCGCCTGCCTGGTCGCCTTGAACGTTCCCGGCACGGACCTCGGCCTCCACCTCGGCGTGCACGACCTGGCGTACACGCCCCGGGCCGACCGGGCGCTGCTGGTCGACCGGCACGACCAGCGGGTCCGCTTGATCGTGCCGTTCGCCCGGGACGGGCACGGATCCGACGGGCAGGAGTGAGCGTGTCCACCTTCGAGGAGTACGCCGCGCTGGCCCGCAACCTGGCCGCCCAGCAGCGCGCCGGCGAGCAGGGCGCCGCCGCCGAGGCCGAACGCCGCCGTGACCTGGGTGCCGCTGTGGAGTACCTCGATCGGCGGCTGACCGCCCAGGGGCAACGTCTCGACCAGCTCGGCCGCGCGATCGGCGCCGGACCGGGCACCGCCGGCCCCGCACCGGGCTCCCCGCCGGTGTCGGGCCCGCCGTTGTCAGGTGCGCCGTCGGGTCCGCCGATGTCGGGTCCGCCCGTGTCGGGGGCATCGGCGCTACCGGGAACGCCGGTCGCACCGGGCTCCCCGCCGGTGTCGGGTCCGCCGATAGCGCCCGGAACGCCGACACCACCGGGCTTTCCGCCCATGTCCGGTCCGCCGGCCCCGCCGGCCAACGGACCGGGGACGGTGGGGACCGGCGGCGCAGCCGCCGCGCCGGGGCCGGCGGGGGTCGGGGCGTACCCCCAGGTGGGCGTGGGGGAGTCGAGCCGGGCGTTGCCGGTGGCCGTGAGCGCGACGGGGGCGGGGGTGCCCGCGCAGCGGGCCGGGGAGGTCGACCCGGCGACGGAACTGGAACTGGCCCGGCGCTGGGCCGACGAGGCCGACCGGCACGGGCAGCAGGCCGACCTGCTCGCCCAGCGGCCGGCGCTGCTGCCGACCTGGTCACCGCTGGCCCGGGCGGTCGCCGTCTACCTCGCCTGCGCCGGTGTCTCGGTGGTGCTCATGCTGGTCCTGGGGCTCGCCTCCGACGTCGGCGTGGTCGGCCTCGGCACCCTGGTCGCCTGGATGTGCGCCGGCCTGCCCGCCGTGGCGCTGGTTGGCGGCTGGCTGGTGCTCGGCCGCTGGGGCCGGGCCGCCGCCGGCGCCGCCACCCCGCCCCGCTATCCCGTGCTCGGTTTCCTGCTCTGCTTCCTGGCCGTCCCCCTCGCCTACTGTGGCTACCTGCTGCTGGTCCGCACCATGCGCTGACGTGTCCCCCGGTCCGGCGGGCGGCCTCGGCGGCGGTGAGGAACGTGTCCAGGCGTCCACGGGGTTGGCGTCTTCGTCGCCGAGCGCTGACCTCTCGCATCACCGGTTGCTCCTGGATGGAGAGGCGCCTGAGCTTAGATCTTGGTACGTTCCGGCCCTCGGAGGGGCGAGTGCGTACCAAGATTTACGCCTTGTGGTCGCTGTTGAGCGATCGGGTGGTCGCGGTGGGTGCGGGGATCTCGTACTCTCCTCTGTGGCCGCTGCTCGTACGGGGTGGTGGCCAAAATCGCGTGTGATCCGGGGGAGGGCGTGTGAGCGCAGCGGAGATGATCGCCAGGCTGGCGGCAGCCGCGCAGAAGCTGGACGAGGCCAAGGCGAAGACGGCCGCAGCCGCGCAGGACGCGGCCGAGGCGCGTCAGCTTGTCGCGGGGGCGTTGCAGGGTGTCGCCGCCGGCCCGCTGATCAGCATGATCGACTCGTACCGGCAGGCGCTCGCACAGGCCGCTCAGGGGAGCGAGCCCGCCAAGCAGCACGTCCAGGAGACGATCGTCAAGGTCCGCGCGCTGGGTAACTGACCACGGGTGGTGGCAGCCAACCTGCTCGCCACCGCCAGCTCTCCGGAAGAGGGCGAGTGGTGGTTCAAGTATCTGGACAAGGTCGAGGCGGCGATTGAGGCGGCGGGATGAGCGACGTGAAGCGTGACGGTGGCGTGCTGGACGGTCTCCGCATTGGGTACGTCCCAGAGGGTGTGGGCGAGGAAGTCTCGGACTTTGCCAGTGAATGGGAGGACGTGCACTTCGCGAGCCGGGTGTGGGAGCGGCAGGTGGTCGACGGCTACCGGGCTGACCTTCGGGTCCACGTCCTGCGCGGCGAGGGGTTGACTGATCTCGACGCGTTGCGGCAGTTCCTGGCCGGATACCACGAGCGCGACCTTGACGGCTGGGCGCTTGCCGAGTTCGCGCATCCTGCCGGCACGGGCCAGCATGACGAGTCGCAGGCGTTCTGGCTGGTGGAGCCGGGCGTCGCGGGGTATGTGTTGGTCGATCCGGAGTTCCTGGGCGTGGACGCACTGCTGGCGACCGCGCTTTCGGTCGAACGGCAAACGTAGCCGGGAAGGCCTGTGGGAAGCGCAAATTGATCGTTGTTCAGCGTCGACATGATCAGCTTATCGTGACGGAAGCGGTGCGTTGGGTAGAAGTCGATCACCGTGATGGTTAGCATCGGGGATAAGCCCAGCAGCGCGTCCTGAGCGGAGGTTCCGGTGAGCAGTCCTCCAAACCAGATGCCCGGTTCGGTCGTGATCGAGATGAGTGACGATCAGTGGCGGGAGGCTACCGATCGGGCCCTTGACAGGCTTCACCTGACCTATCGGCAGCTCGCCGAGATGGCGAAGAATCGCGATTTCTCCTCGGTCGAGGCGCAGAAGCTGTGGATGTCCATTGGCAACACGCGGGCGTAGCGCGCTTGGCCCCCAGGCCCGCGAATTCGCGGAAACCATGCAGGGGTTGCTGAACAAGACGGTGTGTGACAACGCGCGGGTTGTGGCTCGGGTGACCGCCGATCAAGCGGTGGTGGGCACGCAACTCGGGGACCTGACGTCGCAGCCGGTCCGCATGCGCTCTGACGCCCGGACGAGCATCTGGTTGGACGTGCAATGTCTCCTGACGATGGACAGGGACGAGGGCAAGTTCCTTACCGTCGAGGCGTCGTTCTGCGGCCTCAAGTTCGGCGAGGCTGAGGAGCCACTGCTCCATTACGACTTCCAACGGGACAAGGAGCAGTACACCGAGGCCCACCTACAGGTGTGTGCGAGCCATCCGACCTTCGAGACGTTCCTGACGGAACTCGGTCGCAAAGGCGTGGGTGGTCTTAGCAAGATCCATCTTCCCGTTGGTGGCCGAAGGTTTCGCCCGGCGCTGGAGGATCTGCTCGAGTGCCTGATCAACGAGGGCTTGGTGCGCCCAAAGGGCGGCTGGGAGCAGGTCATCCACAAGACCCGGCTGGAATATCGGCGCAGGCAGATCGCCGCAGTCGTTCGGCGCAACACGGGCACCGCCCAGACCGAGTTGGAGCGACTGGGATATCGCGTCGTTCCGCCGGACGATCAGCGACTCAGGGCACAGATCTCGCGGTTGGTGACCCCGCGATCCCGTCCGGCGCATGGTGACGGGGACGATCGACGGCGACCAAGGACCGGGCGTCGGTAGGACGCCGATCTGTGTCGGATAGGCGATAGGTGCTGCGTTGGGCTGTTGGCGGCGGTCCAACGCTCGTATCCTGACACGTTCATCGGGGCCTATGGACGTGGGGAAACGTGGATCCTCGACAGGTACGGCGGTTGGCGGAACGCTCCGCCAACTTCGGGTTCCTGAAAGATCATCCGCTGCTGGTCTGGTACGGCGCGGGTGCCGAGCTGCTGGTCTACGTCGACGCCCAGGCGGCGATGTTCAAGATCCGCGCGTTCGGAGACGAGCTGGCCAAGGACCTGCTCCGCCGCACCGGCCAGCGTCCCCGCAGCGACTTCTTTCACCGGGTCGAGGCGCTGCACGCCGACGGCACCCTGACCCGCGAGGTTCACCAGGCCTTCCACGGTCTGCGGGACCAGGGCAACAAGGCGGTGCACGACCACCTTGCCGAGGTACGCGCCGCGCTGGAGATGCTGCGTACCGGCTTCGAGTTGGGCGTCTGGTTCCACCGCGCGCTGACCGGCGACCGTACGCCGATCGGGTTCGTACCGCCGATCCCACCGCAGCAGGTTCCGCGCAGCGTCGCCGACGCCCTCCAAGCCGAGCTGGAGCGCTACCGGCGGGAACTCGCCGAGGCCAAGCTGCTGCTCACCGGTGCCCGTTCGGTCGCCGAGGCCCGGGCGGACGCTGAGCAGGCGGCCGACCGCGCCGTCCGCGCTGCCGCCGCCGGCCGGGACGAGGCCGTTGCCCTGATGACCGGGCTGGCCCCGGCTGCTCGCGCCGAGCAGGACCGGATGGACGCCGCCCGGACCGGCAAGGTCTCGGCCGCTCGGCGGGAGGAGTTCATCGCCCGCGCCCGCCGCGCCTCCCGGGAACCGCTCAACGAGGCGCAGACCCGGGACGAGATCGACCGGCAGCTCGCCGCCGCCGGCTGGCAGGTCCAGGACGAGAGCCAGATCAACCTGTACGCGGCCACGGGTGTCGCCGTCCGCGAGGTCACCCTGGCCACCGGGCGGGCCGACTACCTGCTCTACGTCGACCGGCTGCTCGTCGGCGTGATCGAAGCCAAGCGTGAGGGCACCGCCCCGCGTGGCGTGGAGGCACAGCTCGACCGCTACCAACGCGGGCTGACCCCTGCCCAGCGCCTGACCGCGTGGCGGCGCGACGAACCGCTGCCGTTCGGGTACGTCGCCACGGGCACCGAGACGGCGTTCGTGAACCGGCTCGACCCGTTCCCGCGTACCCGTGAGGTTTTCGCTTTCCACCGGCCGGAGACCCTCGCCCGCTGGATGCGTGAGGCGGACGACGACCCCAACGCGCCGACCCTGCGGGCCCGACTCCGCAGAATGCCGGCGCTGGACCCGCTCGGACTGCGGCCGGCGCAGGTGGACTCCATCACCGGGCTGGAACGGTCCCTCGCCGGTGACCGGCCGCGTGCGCTGATCCAGATGGCGACCGGGGCCGGGAAGACCTTCACCGCGGTCACCGGCAGCTACCGGCTGCTCAAGCACGCCCGCGCCACCCGGATTCTTTTCCTGGTCGACCGCAACAACCTGGGCAAGCAGACCCTCCAGGAGTACGCGGGCTACCAGACCCCCGACGACGGTCGCAAGTTCACCGAGCTGTACCCCGTCGACCGTCTCTCCGGTGCCGGCATGCTCGCCTCGTCCAACGTGGTCATCTCCACGATCCAGCGGCTCTACGCCGCGCTGCGCGGCGACGAGTTGCCCGACCCGGACATCGACGACAGCGCGTACGACGACTACGAGCTGGACGCGCCCGCCGAGGTCGCCTACAACCCGAGCATCCCGCCGGAGACCTTCGATCTGATCGTGGTGGACGAGTGTCACCGCTCGATCTACGGCAAGTGGCGCGGGGTGATCGAGTACTTCGACGCCTTCGTCGTCGGGC
>NZ_JBFBAO010000268.1:0-10035 GCF_040682255.1 Micromonospora sp. NPDC051296
GACCGGCGCGGATCGTCGCATGGGTACGTCGCCCCCCGGCGCACCCCACGCGCGTATCGCCTCTGCCACAACGTCCTCCGACGAAGTCAGGGCCGCCTTGACCCGGTTGCTGGTGAAGACCCCGGCGACCCCGGCGTCGGGGCCGTCGTTGACGACGAGGGCCACGTCGGGCGCGCCGCTGGTCTTGAGGCCGGCGGCCACTCCGGCCGCCCGGAAGCCCCGGGGCGTGGTGACGGTCATGGGGTCACTCCCCAGGTGGACAGGCCCGTGGTCTCGGGCAGGCCGAACATCAGGTTGGCGTTCTGCACCGCCTGGCCGGCGGCGCCCTTGCCGAGGTTGTCCAGGGCAGCGACCACGATCAGCCGGCCGGAGTCGGTGTCGACGGTGGCCTGCAGGTGGCAGGAGTTGCCGCCGAGGGTGGCGGCGGTGTGCGGCCACCGGCCCTCGGGCAGCAGGTGCACGAACGGGTCGTCCGCGTACGCCTCGGCCAGCACCGTTCGCGGGTCGACCTCGCGCGCCGGCAACGCCGTCACCGTGGCCAGGATGCCGCGCGGCATCGGCGCGAGCACCGGGGTGAACGACAGCCCGGTCGCGCCGGTCGCCTGCTTGATCTCCGGGACGTGCTGGTGGGCGCCGACCCGGTACGGCGACAGGTCGCCCATCACCTCGCTGGCCAGCAGGTGGGGCTTGGCGGCCCGGCCGGCGCCCGAGGTGCCGGACGCGGCGACGACCACCACGTCGGCCGGTTGGGCGGCACCGGCGGCGATCAGCGGGGCGAGCGCGAGGATGATCGTCGCGGCGTAGCAGCCGGTGTTGGCGACCCGGGTCGCGGCCGCGATCCGCTCCCGCTGGCCGGGCAGCTCAGGCAGGCCGTAGGTCCAGGCGCCGGCGTGCGGGCCGCCGTAGTAGCCGGCCCAGGCGTCGCCGTCGACGAGCCGGTGGTCCGCGCCGAGGTCGACGACCCGGACGGTGGCGGGCAACTGCGCCGCGATGGCGGCGGACTCGCCGTGCGGCAGGGCCAGGAAGACCAGGTCAGCCTCGGCCAGCAGGCCCGGGTCGGTCTCGGCGAGCACCAGGTCCAGCCCGGTGAGCTGGGGGTGGACCGCATCCAGGGGCTGCCCGGCCTGGCGGTGCGCGGTGGCGGCCACCAGGTCGAACTCGGGGTGCCCGGCCAGCAGGCGCAGCAGCTCACCGCCGGCGTAGCCGCTCGCCCCGGCAACCGCGACCCGAATTCCCATGCTCACCTCCGTATGACTATGCAACGAAGGCTAGCAGCGGGGAGATCCGTCCGCAAGTTCATGCAATCGACTGCATGGCAATAACATCGCTCCCCGGTGGCTCACCCGCCCGCACGGCAATCGGCCCGCGTCGCGATGACGACGCGGGCCGCTACTGCTGCCGGCGGGGGCCGGACGGGTGACACCCGGCGACCGGGGCGGACCCGGTCAGAGGCGGCCCTCCGCCACCGCCCGGGCGACCCAGGGGATGACCTCGTCGAGCATCTCGTCCAGCGAGGTGGTGGCGGTGAAGCCGAGCACCTCGCCGGCCTTCATGGTGTCCGGTACCCGCTTCTGCACGTCGTACTGGAACGGCTCGTCACTGACGTACCGGAACGGCACGCCCGCGCCCTTGATCTTGTGCCAGATCAGTTCGGCCAACTCCAGGACCGTGGTCGACTGGGCGGTGGAGAGGTTGAAGTCGTCGTTGCGCGCCGCCGGGTGCTCGATCGCCAGCGCGATCCCCCGGGCCAGGTCACCGCCGTAGGTGTAGTGCCGCACCTGGTTGCCCTCGCCGAGGATGTGCAGCGGGTCCTGCCCCTTGACGATCTTCTGCACCAGGTCGGGCACCACGTGCGACATGGCCAGCTTCACGTTGCCGGAGAGCACCTCGGCCTGACCCAGCGCGCGCCCCTCCCCCACGCCCACGCAGTTGAACGGCCGCACGATCGTGTACGGCAACTGGTACTGCTCCCAGGCGGCCCGGGCGTAGTACTCCACGGCCAGCTTCTGGAAGCCGTACGACGACAGCGGCGGCGGGATACGCCGCTCATCACCCTCCCGGCTCGGCCAGTGCTCGGTGGACTCGTACACCATCGAGGAGGACAGGTAGGTCACCTTGGCCAGCCGGCCGTCCCGGTGCGCCCGGATCGCCGCGTCGCAGGTGGCCGCCATGATCCGCTCGTTCGTGGCGAGCAGGTCGTAGGCGTACGCGTGGAAGTAGGAGATCCCACCGATCATCGCCGCCCCGGCGACCAAGTGGTCGCAGCCGTCGAGCAGCTCGGTCAGCAGGTCGCCGTCGCGGGCGTCACCCTCGACGAACCGGAACCGCGGATGGTCGTCGTAGCTGTGGGTGACCGGGCCGTACTTGGAGAAGTTGTCGACGCCGACCACCTCGTGGCCGCGGTCCAACAACTCCGAGACGAGGTAGCCGCCGATGAAGCCGGCCGAACCAGTTACCAGGACCTTCGCCACCTGCGCTCCTAAGCGGTCGTCTCGTACTCGGTGCTGCCCCGCGGGGCCGGCACGGCCGCCGGCCTCGCCCGGGCGGCCAGCTTCGCCGCGCTCAGCCGTCGACCGTAGGCGAACAGGTACCAGCGCAGGTAGCCGGGGAGGAAGCGACCCAGGTCGAAGTGGGACTCGCCGAGCGGCCGGTCCAACCAGATGGTCGGGATCTCGGCCACCGGCAGCCGCAGCCGGGTGGCCTTCGCGGTCAGCTCCAGCCCGATCTCGAACCCGGTCCGCGACTCGATGCCCACCTGGCGGACGAACGCCGTGTCGTACGCCTTGAAGCTGTTGGTGGCGTCCCGGGTGCCCACCCGGGCCAGGGTGTAGAGGCTGCGGCCCGCCCACCGCGACAGCAGCCGCTTCAGCCTCGGCCCACCGACCTGCTGGCCGCCCGGCATGTACCGGGAGGCGGCAGCCACCACCACGCCCCGATCCACCAGCCGGGCCAGCTCGTCGATCTGCCGGGGATCGTCGCAACCGTCGGCCATCGTCACCACCACGACCGGCGCCAGCGCCGCGTCGATCCCGAACCGGATCGCATTGGCCGGCCCCCGGCCGTAGGTGTTGAGCATCGCCCGCACCCGCGGGTCGGTGCGCGCGATCTGCTCGACGTACGGGACCGTGGTGTCCTCCGGCATGTCGTGCACGATGAGCACCTCGGCGGGAAGGAGCAACTCCCGCAGCATCCGCTCCAGACAGCGGACGATCGCCTCGCCCTCGTCGTACACCGGCACGATCACCGAGACCCGAGGGTTCACACCCGCACCCCCTGTCCGGTCAGCCCCCACATGTCGATCACCGGCTTGTCGGTGTCCAGGTGGGCGTACTGCTCGTGCGGGGCGGCGATGACCAGCAGGTCCGCCCGACGCAGCACCTCGTCGAGACCGACGAAACGCTCGTCGGTCACGTACGGGTCGGTGCACAGCGTCTCCCGGGTCTTCAACGCCAGGATCTTGCGCAGCTTGTACGCCAGGCTCTCCCGCGGATCGTCACTGCCGCCCTTGAAGGCCATGCCGAGGATGCCCACCGTCGAGGCGGCCAGGTCGAACCGGTCCTCCAGGCGGGACACCAGGTACAGCGGCAGCCCCTCGTTGATCAGCATCGCCGAGTGGCCGAGGACGAAGTTGTTCCGGTTGAACGCGGCCAGCTGCATGGTGTCCTTGAACAGGCACGGCCCGGCGGCGAACCCGGGCATCGGCAGGTCCGCGGCGCGCGGGTAGTCGTAGGCCACCGCGTGCCGGATCCGGGCGAAGTCCAGCCCGAAGTCGTTGGCCATCATCCAGAACTGGTTGGCGGTGGCGAACTTGATGTACCGCCAGGTGTTGGTGAACAACTTCGCCAGCTCCGCCTCCTCGGGCTGGAGCGGAACGATCCGGTCGGTCAGATGCCGGAACAGCTTCTCCGCCCGGGCCTGCGCCTCCGGCGTCCGCGCGGCGACGATCTGCGGCAGCGTGAACAGCTCGGTCATCGCGTGGCCCTCGGCGATGCGCTCCGGGCAGAAGGCGACGTCGGTGTGCAGTCCCCGGCCGGCCAGCAGCTTCTCGGTCAGCGCGGTCACTCCCGGGTAGACGGTGCTGCGCAGCACGATCAGCTGCCCGTCGTGCAGGTGCTCGGCACAGCGCTCCAGGGCCCTCGGCACCGCACCGAGATCCGGGTTGAGGTGCTCGTCGACGGGGGTGCCCACCACGACCACCAGATGCTCCGACACCCCGGCCGCGGCCGGGTCGGTGGTGGCCCGCAGCCGGCCCGAGGCGACCGCCTCGGCCAGTGGCTCGGCCGCGCCGGGCTCGGCGAAGGGCAACGTGGCGGCATTGACGGTGGCAACCGCGTCGGCGTTCAGGTCGTACAGCACGACGGAGAGCCCGCGGGCGGCGAAGGCGATGCCCAGTGGCAGGCCCACCCGGCCACAACCACCGACGATGCAGACGTCGACCGTGGAGGGTGGATCGTCGGACATGAGTGGACTCCCGTGGGGGTGGCGGGGGTGTGTTCCCGATGTCACTCGGAATCCAAGCAGGCTAACCGCTCGGACATGACCCGCGGGTAACCAAACAGCCATCGGTGTCGACCTTTCGGCCGACCCGTAACTCAGCGCACCCCGACCATCACCACCGGCACCCGCCGACGGTGTTAAGAAGGGCCCCTTCCTATACGCGAGGCGTTAAGAAGGGGCCCTTCCTTACAACTCAGGTGCCGCGGAGGGTGGCGCCGAAGCGCTCCGCGGCCCGGGCCACGGCGGCATCGCGGGCGGCCACCGCCTCCTCGACGGTCAGCGTCCGGTCCTGCGCGCGGAAGGTGAGCTTGTAGGCCAGCGACTTACGCCCGGCGCCCAACTGCTCCGAGGCGTACACGTCGAACAGGCGCACCGACTCCAGCAGCTCACCGGCGCCCTCGGTGAGCGCCTGCCGCACCTCATGAGCGGGAACCGAGTCGTCCACCACCAGCGCCACGTCGATCAGCGCCGGCGGGAAACCGGAAACCGTGGGCGCGGGCGCCACCGGAGCCGCCGGCAGCGCGTCCAGGTCCAGCTCCATGGCGCTGGTACGCCTCGGCAGCTCCAGCGCCGCGACGACGGCCGGGTGCAGCTCGCCGGCGTGGCCGACCACCGACCCGTCGACCAGCAGCTCGGCGCAGCGGCCGGGGTGCCAGGGGGCGTACCCGGCGGCCCGCACCTCGATCCGGCCGTCGGGCACCCCGGCGGCGGCGAGGACCGCACGGCCCGCCTCGATGGCGTCGGCCCAGCCGGCCGGCCGCCCGGCACCCCACCAACCGGCCGGTTCGACGTCGCCGGTCAACACGACGGCGACGTGCCGGGGCTGGTGCGGAACCACCGCGTCGGCGGCGGCGAACTCCGCGTCGGTGGGTCGCCGGTCGACACCCATCGCCGGCGGACGGCCCGCGCCCGGACGCGGCTGGAAAACCGTGCCGATCTCGTAGAGGGCCAGGTCGCGCAGACCGCGGCCGAGGTTGCGCTTCACGATGCCCAGCAGCGGGCCGAGCAGCGTGGTGCGCAGCAGCGGCTCCTCCTCCGACAGCGGGTTGGCCAGCCGCACCGCCTGGCGGCGCGGGTCGTCGGCGGGCAGACCCAGTTGGTCGGCCAGCTCGGCGGCGACGAACGGGTGCGCCAGGACCTCGACGTATCCCCGCTCGGCCAGCGAGCGGGACACCGCCCGGTTGCGCCGCTGCTGCCAGGTCAGCCCCCGGCCGGGCGGCGCGGTCGGCAGCAGCGACGGCACCTTCTCGTACCCGTCGAGGCGGACCACCTCCTCGACCAGGTCGGCCGGATCGGTCAGGTCGGGCCGCCAGGTCGGCGGGATGACGGTGAGCGCCTCGCCGACGGCGGCGGCGACACCCACCTCGCCCGGGTCCTCGGCCAGCCGGTCGGCGCCCCGGGCCACGGTGCAGCCGACCTGTTCCAGCAGGGCGACCACGCGCGCGGGCGGGTAGTCCACCCCGACCCGCCGGCTGGGCAGGTCGACCGGCATCGTCACCGGCGTACGCGGCCGGACGTGGTCGATGTCCAGCACCTCGCCGCCGGCGGCGCCGCCGGCGTGCTCGGTCAGCAGCCGCACCGCCCGCTCCAGCGCGACCAGCGGCAGCGCCGGGTCGACGCCCCGCTCCCAGCGCTTCGCCGCCTCGCTGAACAGCTTGTGCCGGCGCGCGGTGCGCCCGACCATCGCCGGGTCCCAGTGCGCGGCCTCGAAGAGCACGTTGACGGTGCCCGGCACGACCTCGCTGGTCTCGCCGCCCATCACGGCGGCGAGCGAGATCGGCACGCCGTCGCCCTCGCCGGCGAGCGGGTTCGTCAGCCCGGCGTCGCAGATGACCATGTCCTCCGGCGCGAGCACCCGGGTCACCCCGTCCAGGGTGGTCAGCTTCTCGCCCGGTTCGGCCCGCCGGACCACCAGCGGCCCGGCGATCCGGTCCGCGTCGAAGGCGTGCATCGGCTGGCCGAGTTCGAGCATCACGTAGTTGGTGATGTCGACGGGCAGCGAGATGCTGCGGATGCCGGCGACGGTCAGCCGCTGCTGCATCCAGCTCGGCGTCGGCGCCGCCGGGTCGACGCCGCGCACCATCCGGGCGGCGAACCGGTCGCAGCCGAGGGTGTCGCGCACCTCGACCGGGTACGCCGGGGCGGCCGTGCCGGCCGGCGCGGGTACCCGGCCCGGGTCGCGGAACGGCACCGCCAGGGTGTGCGACAGCTCCCGGGCCAGACCGCGGACGCTCATCTGGTACCCCCGGTCGGGGGTGATCTCCGCCTCGACCACGACGTCGTCGAGACCGACGACCGGCCGGGCGTCGTCGCCCGGCTTCGCCGGGGTGTCCGGGGGCAGCACGATGATGCCCGAGTGGTCGTCACCCAGGCCCAGCTCCTTCGCGGAGCAGATCATGCCGTTGGAGTTGCGCCCGTACGTCTTGCGGGCGCCGATGGCGAAGCCTCCCGGCAGCACGCCGCCGGGCAGGATGACCACGACCCGGTCGCCCGGGGCGAAGTTGCGCGCCCCGCAGACGATCTCCTGCGGCTCGCCGGTGCCGTTGGCCGCGCCGACGTCCACCCGGCAGAACCGGATCGGCTTCTTGAAGCCGGTCAGCTCCTCGATCTCCAGGACCTCGCCGACCACCAGCTGCCCGGTGATCGTCGCGGACAGGTCCACGATGGACTCGACCTCGATGCCGAGGTCGACCAGGGCCCGCTCCAGCTCTCCGACGGGCAGGTCGGCCGGGAGATCGACGTACTCCCGCAGCCAACTGACAGAAACTCGCATGACTCAGACCACCGTCTCCGTAACTCGCGCCCGCACTACGCCCCGTGCCCGAACGCCCGGGTGAACCGGACGTCGCCCTCGACCAGATCCCGCATGTCGCCCACGCCGTGCCGGAACATGACGGTGCGGTCGATGCCCATGCCGAAGGCGAACCCGGAGTAGACCTCCGGGTCGATGCCGCAGGCCCGCAGCACCCGCGGGTTGACCATGCCGCAGCCGCCCCACTCGACCCACTGCGGGCCCTTGCGGTGCTCCGGGAACCACACGTCGAACTCCGCCGACGGCTCCGTGAACGGGAAGTAGTGCGGCCGGAAGCGGGTCTTCGCGCCCTCGCCGAACATCGCCCGGGCGAAGTGGTCGAGCGTGCCGCGCAGATGCGCCATCGTGATGCCCTTGTCCACCACCAGGCCCTCGACCTGGTAGAAGACCGGGGAGTGGGTGGCATCCAGCTCGTCGGTGCGGTAGACCCGCCCCGGCACCACCACGTAGATGGGTGGCTGCCGGGTGAGCATGGTGCGCGCCTGCACCGGCGAGGTGTGGGTACGCAGCACGAGGCCCGACTCCTCGGCCGGTGCGATGTGGAAGGTGTCCATCAGGCCACGGGCGGGGTGGTCGGCGGGGATGTTGAGCGCGTCGAAGTTGGTCCACTCCAGCTCGACCTCGGGCCCCTCGGCCACCTCGTAGCCCATGCCGATGAACAGGTCGCTGATCTGCTCCATCTGCACGGTGATCGGGTGCCGGGAGCCACGCGGCCGGCGGTCGTAGGGCAGCGTCACGTCGACGCGCTCCTCGACCAGCACCCGCTCGGCCTGCTCCCGCTCCAGCACCTCGGTGCGGGCGGCGTACGCCTGCTCGATGGCGCGGCGGGCCTCGTTGACCCGCTTGCCGGCGTCGGACTTCGCGGCCGGCGGCAGCGCGCCGATCTCCCGGCGGGCCAGCGAGACCGGGGCCCGGTCGCCGAGGTGCGCCGGGCGTACCGCGGTCAGCGCGTCGGGGTCACCGGCGGCGGCGAACGCCTTCTCGGCCCCGGTCACGGCCTCGGCCAGGGCGGCCGGGTCGAGCAGGGCGACCTGCTTCGGGTCGTACGGATCGTTGCGATAGCTCATGGCGTACGGGCACTCCCTCACGGCGGCGCCGGCCCTCACGGGCGGCGAAGCGAGTCTACGGACGCGCGGCTGTGCCGCAGCCCGCCGGTGGGAGTCGCGTGGAAAGCAGGTCAGACCCGCCGCCCGCCGACACCGGCGGGCTGGCTAAACGAACGCCGTGGCGCGTTCTCCATGGGGGCCGCTCTCCTTGTGCTGTCTTGCTTGTGCTGCGCGCATGACGCAGTCAGCGCTGTGCTCTCGCTGAAGCGTACAGGCAGACGGCAGCAGCCGCAGCCAGGTTGAGGCTCTCGGCCCGCCCGTGCAGCGGCACCCGCACCCGGGCGTCGGCGGCCTCGGCCAGCTCACCGGGCAGGCCGTGGGCCTCGGAACCGAACAGCCACGCGGTGGGCGCGGCGAGCCGGCCGGCATCGGCCAGATCGTCGAGATCCTCCGCGCCGTACCCGGTCGCGGCGAGCACCGCCAGCCCCGCGGCCCGCGCCGAGGCGAGCACCGCCGCCGGGTCGCGCTCGCGGACCACGTCGACGTGGAACAGGCTGCCGGCCGAGGCGCGTACGCACTTGCCGTTGTACGGATCGACCGCGTCGCCGGCGAAGACCACGGCGGCGGCGCCGGCCGCGTCGGCGGTGCGCAACACGGTGCCGGCGTTGCCCGGGTCACGGATCCCGGCGAGCACCGCGACCAGCCGGGGGCCGCGGGCCAGCGCCGCCGCCAGAGGCACGTCGAGGTGCTGGCAGACGGCGACCAGGCCCTGCGGGGCGACGGTCTCGGTGAGGGCCTCGATGGCCTCGTCGGTCACCTCGGAGACGGGTACGTCGTCACCGGCGGCGGCCGCCGCGAGGTCGGCGTACCGGCCGAGCCCGGCCGGGGTGCCGAACAGCTCCACCACGGTGCGGGGGCGGCTCAGCGCCTCGCGGACCGCCTGCGGCCCCTCGGCCAGGAACCGGCCGGTGGCCTCGCGCTCCCGGCGACGCTGGAGCCGGCGGGCGGCGACCACCCTGGGCGTACGCGGCGTGAAGGGCATGATGTCCTCACCACACACGCGCGAGGCGCCCCCCGTCGTCGAGGGACGCCTCGCTGCGCTGTGCGGAGATCAGGCGGCCTGGGCCGCCGCGCCGCCGGTGCCCTCGGCCTGCACCGCGGCCCGGGCCAGCTCGACGATCGCCGCGAACGCGGGAGCGTCGTTGACGGCCATGTCGGCCAGGATCTTGCGGTCGACCTCGATGCCGGCCAGGCGCAGGCCCTGGATCAGGCGGTTGTAGGTCATCCCGTTGGCGCGGGCGCCCGCATTGATCCGCTGGATCCACAGCTGCCGGAAGTCGCCCTTGCGGTCGCGACGGTCCCGGTAGGCGTACTGCATCGAGTGCAGCACCTGCTCCTTGGCCTTGCGGTACAGCCGGGAGCGCTGACCGCGGTAGCCGCTCGCGGTCTCCAGCAGGGTACGGCGCTTCTTCTGGGCGTTCACAGCCCGCTTGACGCGTGCCATCTCAACTCCTTCTTGGACTCAGGTGGCGCGCGTCAGCGGCCGAGCAGCTTCTTGAGGCGCTTGACGTCGGACTTGGCCGCTTCGACCAGGCCCGTCAGCCGCCGGGTACGGGTGGAGGCCTTCTTCTCCAGGTTGTGGCGCAGACCGGCCTGCTGCTTCATGATCTTGCCCTTGCC
>NZ_JBFBAO010000269.1:0-10021 GCF_040682255.1 Micromonospora sp. NPDC051296
TCCTCGCAGGCAGCGGTCGTTCCTCGAGCAGTGCCCGGTCGCGGGCCGACGGCTGGGTGGCCAGGTAGTAGACGCCGCCGGCCAGCAGGGCGACCCCGGCCACCCCGATCGCCACCGGCACCCAGGCGGGAGCGGTGGCGGTGGCGGCCGCGCCACCGGCTGCGGCGAGCAACGGAGCCGTCTGGAGGAACTCGCCCCTGGCGTCCCCGTAGTTGAGCGGGTTCTGCCGGGCGTAGCCGTACGTGCCCAGGTTCGCCGAGTCGTAGACGCCGCTGGCGGGTGAGCCGTTCAGATACGACTCGCCGGCCGGGTCGGGTGACTGCCAGACGCCGGTACGCGGGTCGTAGTAGCGGGCCCCGAAGTAGTACAGGCCGGTTTCCTCGTCGAGCTCCTTGCCCGCGAAGAGGTACGGGGTGCGTTGCTTGTTGCTCGCCTCGTCAACCCAGGCCTCGCCGGAGGGGAAGTACTCGGTGTGCCGGAAGATCTCCCCGCTCGCGTCGGTGATGTAGCTGTTGCTGCCGAGGTGGTCGGGGTGGAAGAAGTACCGGTCCTTCTCCTCCGCATTGCGCTTCATCAGCTTCGACGCGATACGCATTCCGCCGGCGAAGACGTGCTTGGTGCCGATCTGGCGGTTGCGGATGGAGAAGAACTGGTTGACGTAGGCGGTCTCGCCCTGTGGGCCGCGCTTGATCACCCGCTCGCCGGCGCTGCCGTACTTGTAGGTCGTCTCGCGCCCGTTGTCGGAGATGCTCTGGATGCGGTTGTCCTCATCCCAGACGGTCGTACGCCGCTGGCCGTTGCCGTCGTCGGTCCAGCCGGTCTGGTTGCCGTTGGCGTCGTAGATGTACGACTGCTGGCCGATCTTGCTGGCGGCATGCGGCTTCGGACCGCCGTACTCGTAGGTCTGGCTGTAGGTGGTCTTGTGCTGCGGGATCGGGCTGCCCGACGGCTGGACCACCTCGTGGTTCTGCTGCTTGGAAGTGACGTTGTAGATCGAGTCGTAGCTCTGGCTGTACGTGTACCGGTTGAACTTGTTCGGCTCGTACTCGTATGTCCCGGTTGCTCCGGTCAGCCGGTAGAGATCGTCGTAGGTGAACGTCTGGCTGCTCGGCCCGCCGTCCTGCGAGGGCGGCGGCACCGGGACGTCGTTCTCCAGCGTCAGGATGTTGCCGACGTTGTCGTGGGTGTAGTTCAGGTTCTGGAACGCTCCACCGCTCGCCGGTCCGGTACGCAGGTTGGTCAGCATCCGGTCGAGCGGGTTGTAGGTGAAACTGCTCTGGGTCCCGTTGCCGACGGCCAGGAAGGCACGCTGCCCGAACTTGTCGTACTCCAGCCGGTTGACGTAGGCGTAGCTACGCCCGCCCTTGACCCCGCTGGCCTGCCGCAACGCGCCGCCGGAGTCGTATTGGTAGGTGAGCACCTCGCCGTCGGGGTACACCATCGACTGCATCCTGTTGAAGGTGTCGAAGGTGTACTGGGTGGTGTACGACTCGGCCTGCCCGGTGTCGGTGGCCACCGTCCGGACTTCCTTCACCGCCTCGCCGAGCTTGCCGTAGAAGCGCTCCTCGACGCCCGACTCGTCGGTGACCCGGGTGATCCGCCCGGCCCGGTTGTCGGCCGCGCCCGGCGCGCCGTACGTGTAGGTGACGTTGTTCCCGGTGAACGTCGGGTACCGCACGGCGACGAGCCGGTTGAACTCGTAGTCGTAGTTGATCCGGGCGCCGGTTGCCCGCAGGTTCGGGGTGATCTCACCGGTCTGGTTGCCGGCCAGGTCGTACAGGTGCTCGGTCAGGCCGGTGTCCGGGGTCTGTACGGCGGTGCGGCGGCCGAGGTTGTCGTAGGTCGCCGTGGATTGGTTGTTGTGGTCGTCGAGCACGCCGACGAGCTGGTCCAGCGCGTCGTACGTGTAGCTGGTCCAGATGGGCTGCCCGTCATGGAATTCCTGGAGCCCGGTGACGAGCTGGCGGACATTACGGAAGGTGCGCTTCTGGTTGCCGTTGGCGTCGGTCACCGCCCGCTGGAACTGGGTGGCTCCGGCCCGGTCCGGCCCGAACCCGTAGCTCGTCCTGGTGACGGTGTCGTCCGGCAGCGTGATGGTGGTCTGCCGGTCCAGCACGTCGTACGCCGTGCGGGTCGGCTGGACGCTGTCGGCGGCGGCGTGGAACACGCCCGGCGTGCCCAGCGGCTCGGTCGTCGGGTAGGACTCCTCGACGGCCCGCCCGAGGTGGTCGAAGACCACCCGGCCGGAGACGACCATGACGTCGGTCGCGGCGGCCGAAGGGCCGGCGTGGATGGTGGCGTCCTTCTTGATCTGGAGCGCCCGGCCCAGCCCGTCGATGAACTGTGCGGTGTCGATCGTGTCGGTGGCGCTGCGGAACTTGTCCAGGTGCCGGGTGAGCGCCCACGGGACGCCTGCCTCGGGGTGGTACTCGAACCGGATCGTCGGCGTGCCGGTGCCCGTCTCGTACGGCCCGGTGACGCTGACCGTTCGGCCGAACTCGTCGTACGCGTAGGAGGTCGAGTTGTTGTTGGTGTCCACATTCGTCGCGGCAAGCCCGAACCGCAGGTCGTACGTCGAGCTGGAACTGAGCCCGAAGCTGTCGCTGACCCGGGTCACGTGCGTCGCGGTCGTCGCGTCGTACTCGTAGGTGTACTGGAACCGTTGGCCGGTGGCGTTGGCCGGACCGGTGACCCGGCGCAGGTTGCCGTTGGGGAAGTACTCCAGGTCGGAGACCGATGCCTGGCCGGCGGCCAGGACCTCCCGTATCTGGGTGAACTTGCCGGTGGCGCAGTCGACGGTGCCTTCGCGCTTGCGCAGCACGGTGTTCCCGCCGCCGGTGACCGTGATCGCGACCGGTGCCGACCGGATGCACGGCGAGTGCGAAATGGTGGTGGCCAGGTCGTCGGCCTCCCCCGCCTCCCCCGCGTCGAAGGTCCGGTCCACGTTGCCGACCGCGTCGTAGTGCATGGTCGTATGCGTGCTCTTGGCCGCGTCCGGCGTCCCCTCGTAGAACCGCTGGTCGGTGCGGACGAGCTGGGCGAAGACGGTCGCGGTCGGGCTCGCCGGGTCGGCCGGCTCCGCGCCGGTGTCCACGTCGCGCAGGAGGTAGGTGTTCTCGGTCTGGTTGAACCGCCGGCCGCCGCCATCCAGGACCACCTGCCGGGTGGTCAGCCCCTTGGTGTAGTAGCTGTCGGTGCGGTACTCGCGGACCACGCTGCGGGAGACCGCGCCGGCCGCGTCGTGGTGCCGCTCGGTCACCTTGGCGTAGCCGCGGAACTCGCGCTCACCGCGGTCGAAAACACCGTTTTCGTACTGGTAGGTGGTGACCTGCGTGTCAACCCCGTCGTTCGCGTGTCCGTCATTGACGGTCGTGCGGGACAGCACCCAACGCGACTGCGGATCGTTGACCGTGTTTCCGTCGCGCTGGTACTCCAGGCTGATGGTGGCGCCCAGTGGACGGCTGATCGACTTGAGCAGGTTGGTGCGGCCGGTGCGGTTTCGCGCCACCTTGAGGTTGCTGTCGTCGGTGGAGGCAAGGTGGTCGACGTACCCGTCGCCATCGATGTCCCGGAAGGCCGCTTCCTCCCGGGACATGCTCTGGTTCACGTCGGCGCCCGGATTGATGACGAGGTAGCAGGCGAGCACGCAGAGCGGGATGCCGAAGGTGAAGTAGGCGCCGCCACCCAGGCCGGTGTTGCCGGCGCAGATCCGTACGTCGTCCCAGTCGATCCCGGCCAGCCCGACACTGGTGCTGTCCCGGCAGGCGCCGCCCAGTGCGCCGCCCCAGGGGACCGGCGGGGCGAACCCGTTGCCGGTGTTGAAGCCAACCCGCAGCCCGCCGCCGTTGGGCAGGACCCGGTCCAGCAGACCGTCGCCGTTGAGATCGATCAGGGTCTGGCTGGTCTGCGACTTGTTCTTGGTCAGGGAGGCGCCGCCGGCGAACTCGTAGGTGCCGGTGTTGAAGCCGAGGCTGGCCCCGATGGAGCCGTTCTCGCTGGCGCCGTCGTTGATCGCGGCGGTCCCCCACGGCTCGGCGGGGGCGAAGGCGTAGCCGAGGTTGAGCGCGACGCTCAGCCCGCCGCCGCTCTGCGTGACCTTGTCGGGTAGCCCGTCGCCGTTGACGTCGAGCAGGTCGTGGCTGGGATCGGAGTCACCGCGGCCGAGTCCCGCGGACAGCCCGAGCGGTTGCATCTGGGTACCGGTGCTGTTGCTTCTGGGCGGTGTCTTGCTCGCGGTGTCGACCTCGCTCTTGCCGTTGGCGAAGAACGCCGCCGGGCTGCCGCCGACTCCCACGTTGACGGCGGTGGCGTCGCTTCCTCTCGGCGAGGCCAACCCGGACACCGGCCGGCTACCGGCCTCCAGCCCACCGGTGAGCGTGGAGTACTGCACCCGGCCGCTGCTGACGACGTCGGGGAACCGGTCGCCGTTGAGGTCCACGTAGTCGACCTGCGCGCTGGTTGACCCGGTTGAGGCCGAGCCGGACAGGAACGACACGCCGCCACCGACCGCGGTCTGGTCCGCGTCGGTCAGCCGATTCACCGCGCGGGCGCCGGCGAAGTCTTCCGGCCGGGGCACGGCGATGGCGTCGGCGCCGAGCCGGGAGCTGCTCATCGAGCCGGCCTTGACCCAGCCCAGCTCGTCGGGGCCCTTCCAGGACTGCTCCGCCGGGAACGGGTTGAACACGTACGCCTTGGCGGTCCGCGGGTCGTAGGTCGAGTTCTCGTCGAAGACCGGGGCGAGGTCGGCCTCGACGACCGGCTGCCCGGCCCGGTCCCGGTTGCCGTTGTATCCGGCGTACGTCCAGCCGCGGTATGGCTGCGCCAGCAGGCCCTGGGCGGCGGCGCGGTGCACGGCGCTCGGCACGCCGGAGCCGTCGACCTGCACCGTGGCGGCGGTCAGCGCAAGCGCCGGGTCGGCCACGGAGAAGTCGAAGTACAGCTGGTCCCCGGCCGTCACCTCCAGCGGGAAGGCCGCGTCGGAGGCGGTGCCGTCGCTGATGGTGATGCTGTGCTTTGCCACCCGCTCGCCACGCTTCTTGACGGTGAACGTGATGGTGCCGTTGCTGCCGGCGGGCGCGGACACCTGCGGGCTCACCTGCACGGTGCCGGTCGCCGGGGCGGTCCATGCGCTCTGCGGCGCGGTCAGGCCGGTGGCGGGGTAGATGTCCACGTCGTACGGCGGGTACAGCACGATCAGCGGGTCGCCGGAGCCGTCCACGAGCGGGCCGAGGTCGTCGGAGGCGGTGTAGGACACCGCGGGTGTCCAGGACAACTGCCGCACGTCGATCGGCGAGTCGACCTTCACCCGCAGTTGGATGGAGTCCCCCGCCGCCACGTCGAGGCTGGCGTCGAGCGGCACGTCACCGGTGACATCCCAGCCCAGGGTCTGGGAGAACACCTCATTCCCGTTGTGCAGCACGAGCACCGTGACGTCGTCCGTGGTCCGGCCAAGCTTGCGCAGGTCACCGGTGAGCCGGACGGTCCCGTCGGCCGGAACGGTCAGGGCGGCCCCGCGCCGGCCGGCCAACGTAAAGTCGGTCGCGGCCTGGTAGCGGTGGGCATCGAGGTTGTTCGCGTCCGGCGCCGCCTCGACGTCCAGGTAGGCGATCGCCGGGTCCCACGACACCTGGTCGTACGAACCGTCGACGACGGACTGGACGCGGAAGTACAGCCGGTCGCCCCGGCTCACCTCGATGGAGTCGACCCCGGCGGGCTGCTTGGGCGCGTAGTCGTCGCCGTTGATCGAGGTGGACCACAGTTCGCTGCCGTTGTGCTGCACCGCGACCCGTACCCCGTCCGCGGTGCGATACGCGGCGCGGGGCTGCCCGAGGTCCTTGATCAGCGCCACGTCCCCGGTGACGCGTACCCGCCCGTCGAACGGGGCAACCCATCGGCGCAGCGTGTCGGCCAGCGGGAAGTTGTCGATCCGCTGCTGGTAGACCGCGTCGAAGTCCTCGACGATGCCCTGCGGGTCGACCGATCCGCCGTCGATGCGGACCGGGGTGTCACCGCTGTCCGGGGTGAAGGTCGGCACGCCGTCCGGGGTGAGGTGGTTGAACAGCACCTGGCCGTCGCGGACGAGGTCGATCAGGCCGTCACCGTTGACGTCGCTGAAGTAGGTCGAGTTCTCGGTGAACGAAGTTGCGTGGTTGACGAAGACGTTCGCGACGAGGTACGCCTCGGCGCCGAACGAGGTGGTGTCCGAGGTCTCCGCGGAGATGGCGGGCAGCGTCGGCACCTGCGCGGCACTGCCGGCGAAGCCGGTGCTGCCATCGGGCCGGGACGTGTTCAGCCGGACCCGGATGTCGTTACCGCTCTTGAAGACCTTGTCCGGCAGGCCGTCGCCGTTGAGGTCGACCAGCGCCAACACGCCGTCGTTGCTGCTGCGGTTGAACCCCAC
Source organism: Micromonospora sp. NPDC051296 (assembly GCF_040682255.1). Taxonomy (NCBI): domain Bacteria; kingdom Bacillati; phylum Actinomycetota; class Actinomycetes; order Micromonosporales; family Micromonosporaceae; genus Micromonospora; species Micromonospora sp. NPDC051296. The sequence continues at coordinate 6,401 of NZ_JBFBAO010000269.1, forward strand.
CTTGCCACCGGCCGAGCCCTGCTTGCGTGGCGCCAACGGGTTGAAGCCGACGTAGAGGTGCCCGCCAACGCCGGTGCTGATCGACCCGCTCAGCGCGCTCGCCTGCCCGTGGTCGAGCAGCCCGGCGGTCACGTTGTCGCCACCGGTCTGCCAGGTGGTCGCGGCCGCGAACCCGTTGTAGTCCCCGGCCTCGCGCACGTCGTCGTAGTAGGTGAACTCGTGCGTGTTGAAGGCCGTCCCGGTGCCGCCCCGCTGGGTGACCGAGCGAAGCAGCGTCTTCCGGAAGGCACCCTCCGTGTAGGACATGTCGTAGCGGCGTACCAGCGCGCCGTTGAACGTGATGTCGATCCGGGCGAGCAGTTCCGCGGTGACCTGCTTGAAGCCGCCGCGGGCGCTGATCACCACGTCCGGCCGGCGGGGGTGGCCGGACAACTCGCTGTTCCGGACCAGCGTCACCGTGTAGGCGCCGGCCGCCGTCGGGGTCCGGGTGTAGTTGACGGTACGCAGGTAGAGTTCCTTGCCCGGCACGGTGCCACCGGCCACGCCGGCGTCGGACACGGCGTCGTAGCCGTACCGGACCGCGTTCCCGAACAGGTCGCGTGTCTCGTGCAGCGCCCACCGGAAGACGTTGCCGGCCGGGTCGGCGAGGGTCGCCTCGGCGAGCTGGCCGGTCTCCGGCGACCCGCCGTAGAACGACCGGGTGCCGCTCTTCTCGGTGACCTCCCACCAGTAGGTCTTTGGGCTGGAGCCGTGCCGGACGATGGTGGCGAACTGCCCCTCGACGCGGTTGTGGAAGACCCGCTCCGCAGCCCGTGCCACCGGTGGTCCGCGGTGTGCGACCGGCGTGAGCTGGGAGCCCCGGAGCGTGTAGGTTTCGGTTTCCTGGGTCGCGCTGTACCGCGGCACACCCCACCTGGTGTCGATGGTGACCGACGGCACGGAGAGATCCCATCCGACGCCGAGCCAACCGTTGCCGCCCTCGGTGTCGTATTGCAGCTGGAGCCCGGGCGCCATCCCGTCCCGGCCGGGCGGCAGCTCGATCGGGTACGATGTCCCCGAGCTACCGCGGTTTCCGGGCTGCGGCGCATTGATCAGGTTTACCTTCGCGCCCGGATCGGCGGCCTTGATGTCCTTGATGCTGGTCGGGTCGTAGGACACCGTCTCTGCGTGGTCCGGCACCGTCAGGGTGGCGTTGACGAAGTCGGTGAAGTGGTCGGTACTGCTGGTGATCGTCTGCGCGTCGGTGTCGATCGACACCCGCTCCAAGGCCCGCCACCGCTCCGACTCCTCGTCGTAGAAGTAGGTGTATACGTCCTGCTCGGTCAGGCCGAGCGGGATCAGCGCGGGGTCGTACGGAAGCGTGATCGTGACCTCGGCGGAGAACGTCTGATGCGGGAGGAGCCGGTACCCGCGGCGCGGCTTTTCCGTAACGTTCGTCATCGCCTGATCCATCGGGGCCAGGTCGGTTTCGCACAGCGAGCTGGCGACGATCGTGCGGGCGGCCTTCACGGCCTTGGGCCGGAAAGCCACGAGCGCGCCGTCGTGGGCGATCTGCGCGGCCTTGTCTGGCGACACCGCCGTCGACTTGGCCCCGGGTAGGGCGGCCTTCGAGCAGGCAGGCTGCGGGGCGCCAGCACCGGGCGCGTAACCCGCCGGCGGCTTATCCGGCGCCAGCGGCAACCGTGCCGTCGTGGTTACGCCAGACGCGGTGCCGGGCGCCGTCGCCGTGGTGCCCGGCGCGGCTCGGTACGGCTCGGCCGCGAGGGCGCCGTTCGACGGGAAGGTCACCAGCAACAGCGTCACGAGGGCGGGCGCCATCAGACGGCGGTTCATGAAAGCCTCCCCGGACCCAAAGATCGGAAAGCAAAAATATAGACAGAGATCCCCTCGCGAGGGAACCGCCCCGGAGCACGAGATCGCTCCGTCAACCGGTTTCTCGCGTATCACTGGTGTACATGGAATTGACGGCCACTGAACTGCGTCAGGAATTGCACCGGGTTAACCTAGACTGCGGGAAATGGCGGCAAACGCAAGATCCGACAGACGGAGCCGTCGGTGGCACCCACAGTAGACAGATGAGACGGCGCGATTTCTCTTACTTCCCAGCGCCGATCAGAAATCGACGGCGGCCCGCTTCACCGGGATCTGCGGGCTCGCGGTCACGCCGAACTGGCTGCCGGCAGCACAATCGCCGTCACGACGAGGCCCCGCTGCACCAGCCAGCGGCCGGAGAACCCGCGCAGGGCACCGCGGGTGGGCAGGACCGGGCAGTCGACCAGGAGTTCGGCGCTGAACGTTGCGGGTGCCGAAAACCGCGTCCGTCCTGGCCCCAATCCTCTTGATCACTGAGACCAGAACGCCGGTGCAGCCTCAAGCTCGCTCGGCCCCGATGTACCGGGTGATCGATGTTGAGCGGTGCGCGAGGATGACCCGTTGTGCTATTGCGACTGGCCTACCTCGGTGTGACCAACGCTCTCGCGCTGCTGCGGCTGCTGCCGATGAGCGACCGGGACAAGGACGCCGAGATCCTCGCGCTGCGCCACCAGATCACCGTCCTGCAGCGGCAACTGCACGGCGAGGAGGTCCGGTTTACGCGGGCCGATCGAGCGTGGCTGGCTGCTCTTCTACACCGGCTGCCGAGGGACGTCCTTCGCACCCTGCGGCTGCTGGTCCGCCCGGAGACCGTGCTGCGCTGGCACCGTGACCTGATCGCCCGCCGGCACGCCAGAACCTCCCGACCCCGGCGGGCTGGCCGGCCACGTACCGTGCGGTCAATCCGCCGGTTGGTGCTGCGCCTGGCCCGCGAGAACACCACGTGGGGGTACCGCCGCATCCAGGGCGAACTGCTCGTCCTGGGGCTGAAGGTCGCGGCCTCCACCGTCTGGGAGATCCTCCAGCAGGCCGGCATCGGCCCGGCGCCCCAGCGCAGCGCCACCACTTGGGCGACGTTCCTCCGCTCCCAGGCGCAGGCCATCATCGCCGCCGACTTCTTCGAAGCCACGACACTGGCCGGCGCCCGCCTGTACGTTCTTGCGGTCATCGAACACGCCACCCGCCGGGTCCGCATCCTCGGTGCCACCGCCCACCCCACCGCCGGCTGGGTGACCCAGGCCGCCCGGAACCTCGTGATGGACCTCGAAGACGCCGGATGTGCGATGAAGTACCTGGTCCGAGATCGAGACGGCAAGTACCCGACCCTGTTCGACGCGGTCCTCACCGACGCCGGGATCACAGTCGTGCTCAGCGGAGTACGGATGCCACGCATGAACTCGATCATGGAACGCTGGATCCAAGCCTGCCGCCACGAACTACTCGACCGGACACTGATCTGGAACCACGCCCACCTGATACACGCCCTGCACGAGTACGAACGCCACCACAACCAACACCGACCTCATCGCGGCATCGCCAACGCCCGGCCACTACGCCCGCTGCCCGAACCGATCACCGATACCGCGACGCTGACACGCCTGCGCATCCACCGATACGACCGACTCAGCCTCGATCCACCGACGTGGTTCGTCGTGGGACTGTACAAATAACGGCTGATTGACCGATCAAGGGAGAGACGCCAGATGACGACCGAGGCCACCGTGGGACAGCCGGCCGTGGAGCCGGTGG
>NZ_JBFBAO010000270.1:0-10018 GCF_040682255.1 Micromonospora sp. NPDC051296
ATCCCCGCCGGCAGCTCGGCGCCCTTCGTCGCGCTCGGCCAGGTGAGCGCGACGTCGGACGGCTGGTAGAGGAAGAAGATGTTCCCCTCGGGATCGACGAATCTGGCCGTCGCCCCGATCGGGGAATGCGTGACGGCCGCCGACAGGTCCAGCCCGGCCGCCGCGAGGGACCGGACCGCGGCGTCGAGATCCGCCACGCGGAAGACCAGGGCGATACTGCGGGTGCGGGGGAACCCGGTCAGCGCCGCCGGCAGATCCTCCAGCGGATGCAGCGAGATGAGCAGGGTCCCGCCGTCGTACTTCGTGACGCCCTCCTCCTCGTCCACCTCGGCGACGGTCAGGCCGAGCCGCTCCTCGTAGAACGCGCGGCACGCCGCGAGATCCTCGACGAACTGGAAGAGGTACACCAGCGGGCCGATCCGGCTCTCCTCACCGGCCTGCTCGTACGCCGCGGCGAGCGTCTTGTAACGTGCGCCCGACGGCCAGCCGAGCGCCTCGTCCGAGGGCTGGTAGATGGTGACGCAGTGCCCGTCGGGGTCGTAGCAGTTGGTGGTGGCCCCGATGTCGTACCGGATCGTCTCGTCGAAGACCGCGCCCCGCGCCTGCGCCGCCGCCTTGGCGCGGTCGATGTTGCCGACGTGGAAGACCAGCAGCGACGACCCCACCTGGTCGTCGATGGCGATGCCCCAGTCCGCGGCCCGATTCAGGGCCAGTACGACGCCACCCGCGTCGTACTTGACGGAGACGTCGTCCGACTCCAGCACCGGGAATCCCAGGACGTCCTCGTAGAACCGCCGGGACCTCGCCAGATCCCGTACGTACACGAAGACGTACATCACCGCGGCACGCATCAGACACTCCTCCCCACGCCGAGAAACACCGGGGTGTAGACGAACCCTTCGGGCGAGGCGAGGTAGGCCCGCCACTCGGCGGCCACCTCTGCGGTCCGGTCGGCCAACCCCAGCTCCGCCAGGCAGGGCGCGAGTAGCTCCTCGACGTGCATGGAGCCGTGCTGCACCAGTGCGCGTGGCGAGCCGCCCGCGATGCACCGGCCGTCGACGACGCGGACCCGCACGTCCCGGAGCCCGGCCGTGGTCAGGTGGTGGTGCAGGGTGATCCCACACCGCCAGTCCACGAGGCCGCGCTCCCGGTAGAGCGGAACGATCCGGCGCAGCACCACGTCCAGCCGCTCGCTCGGTGGCGGGTACCGGTCCTCGCCGAAGTTCGCGTCCACCTCGACGCACGCCACCAGCCCGTCCCGGCGGGCGCAGGTCCGCATGTTGGCCAGGCACGCCTCGCCCAGCCCGCCGGGCGTCATGTACATGAGAAAGTATCGACAGATCACGATGTCGAACTGCCCGACGAGCGGTGCCAGACTCGCCGGGTCGAGGATGTCGGCCGCGACGAACTCGACGTTGCCGAGTCCCTCCGCGCGGGCCAGCCGCACTGCCTGCGCGACGCTGGCCGGCGACCGGTCCATCCCGACCACCCGGACCCGCCGGGACTGGTCGCCGACCGGAGATGACGCGACCCGCGCCAACGCCCGGGTGAACGCTCCGCTGCCACAGCCGACCTCCAGGATCGACCGGGCGTTCTGGATGGGCAGCGTGGCGACGATGGCGTCGACATCCTCGCCGGCGGCCTGAAGCTCAAGGGCGGCGACGTCGTCGAGGAAGTCCAGTGACATGATCTCCGCTCCGGTCGCAGGAAGCTCCGGGCCGGAATAGGCCTCGCACCCAAAGGCTAGTGGCGGCACCCTGGGCCGGCCACTTCGCGGTTGCGGAGTTTCGCGCCGGCGACGGGGCCGCGTTACACCGGGCCCGGCTAGCCGCCCAGCCGGCGGACCATGTTCATGATGGTCTCCACCTGGGCACCTCCCTTGATCGGGTAGTTCGTGGCACCGAGGTAACCCCACCAGTCCCAGCAACCGTTCGGGTTGCTCGCCGAGGTGATCGCCTGCGGATAGAGCACGATCATCTGGTTGGTGTCGGCGTACTGGTTGAGGTTCGCCCGGTCCACAAAGGCCGTGCCGACCCGGCTGTGGCCCTGAAGGCACCCGTGCAGGGCCACCAGCACCCGGCACGTCCCGCCCGATGAGCAGGACGCCGGGACGTAGGCGAAGCCGTTGGCGTCCATGCTCAGGCCGTTGGCCCAGCCGTTGACGGCGAAGGTGTTCTGGCTGAACCGCACCAGCGTGCCGCCGAGCGGCCCGGCGTTCGGTGCCTGCACCGACCCGAACAGCTTGCGCAGGAAGGTGTTCTGCGGGTCGGTGCCGCAGTCGTTGAGGTACGGCGACGCCGTGGCGGAGCAGCCCACCGTCCCGTACGGCGTGACCCAGCCGTGCCCGGCGGAGGACCCGCTGTCGTACTGCACGCTGGCACCGAAGTGCTGCTGGTAGCGGACCAGGTCGTCGCTGACCGACCGTTTCACCGTCGAGTCCGCGCCGCCGTGGAAGACGTAGACCGGCTCGCCGGACAGCCCGGAGACCGGGTCGACCCAGCCGTACCCGGCCCAGGTGCGGGTGTAGGTCTGCAAGGCGCTCAGGTACGTCGGGTAGATGTTGTCGCCGCAGCCGTACAGCGCCTGGGCGACGTTGTTCTGCGCGCAGTAGTAGGGGCCGGCGGCGAACAGTGCCGCTCCCCTGATCCGCTGCGAGTAGGCCACCTGAAGCTGGGTGGCCATGTACGCGCCCGAGGAGACACCGGCGACGTACACGCCCGAGACGCGGTACGTCGACAGGGTTCCCGAGACGGGCGTCTTGGTGTGCGGGGTGGCGGCGGCGTACGCGGGTGCCGTGGGGGTCAGCAGCAGGGCCGCGACGGCGCCGGCGAGCAGTCGCAGGGCGGGTTTCATCATGACGCTCTCCCTGGTCCGGTGAGCGCCGGCGGTGGTGTCGGCGTGAGGCGACGCTAACGTGAGCTGCGTCACCGGCGACATGAGCGCGGCCCACACCTCCCGGGCTCGCGCTGTGTGGTGCCGGCGCCGTCGGGTGCCCTCGCTCCACGTCGCCTGCGGCACATGGCGCAGCCGCGGGACGGGTCAGCCGGTTGAGGAACGGGCGACCGGCAGGTCGAAGTAGGTGTCCGGCCAGGGCTCGTCGCGGTAGCGGAAGTGCCACCACTCGCGGTCGTAGCCGACGAACCCGCCGTCGGTCATCAGCTGCCGCAGCAGCCGCCGGTTCTCCCGGGCAGGGTCGCCGATCCGCGACGAGTCCGTGTGCGCCAGCGGGTCGAAGCAGTCGAAGCCGGTGCCCATGTCGACGCTGTTGTCCGGGAAACGCCGGTCGCGCGACGCGGTGCAGGCCACCAGCGGCTGGCCCGGAACGTACCCGGGCTGCTCGGGTGTCGGCACCTCGACCAGCGTGAGGTCGACGGTGCTGCCCCGGCTGTGCGTGCTGGGCACGCCGAGGTAGCCACGGCCGATCAGTTCCGGCTTCGCCACCCGGGGATAGAACTCGGCCTTCGTCGCCTGCTCGTCAGGCTGGCCGGCCCAGGTCACGAAGTCGTCCACGGCGCGTTGGGGGCGGTAGCAGTCGTACACCTTGAGGCTGCGGCCGGCGGCGAGCGCGACGTCCTGCACCCGGCGCAGCGCTACCGCGGCCGGGCCGGTGAGCAGGCACAGCGCTTCCGGGTAGCCGTCGATGGGCCGGCCGACGAAGTTGTGCGCCGTCGCGTACCGGATGTCGGTGCGGATGCGTGGATCCACATCGGACAGCACCACGAACCCCGGCCGGGCCGGCGCCGGAGAGGGCGACGGGGGCGGCTCGGTCGCCGGCCGCGTGCACCCCGCGCCCACCATCAGCGCCACCACCCCCAGCGCCACCCACCCCCCACCCACGAACCCCAGGCCAGCGCCCCGGTTACGTGGGTCGATCATGAAGTTAGCGGGTCGATCGGAGATCAAAATCCCCGTTAACTTCATGATCAACCGCGCGGAGGGAGCGGGTCGGGAGCACCGCGGTCACCACGAAGGCTGGGCGAGAGGTTCTCACATTCAGCGAGACTATCGGGTGATTTCCGGCTGGTCCGGCGAATCGACCAGGGCAGACATCCCAGCCGGCGAGCGCGCCTGTCAGCCCGTGCCGCGTTCAGTGGCTCGGACACGCCGCGCGGCCACCACCGCCACCACGACCGCGGCCACGCCCACGGCCAGCGCCACCAGCGTCCCCGCACCTGGCCCGTCGTCGAGGGCGGCGGCCGGCGTACCGCCCGCGGGCGGTACGGCGGCCGGCTCGGACACGGCCGGTGACGGCGGGGCGTCCAGCTCACCCGGCTCCACCAGTCGGCCGACCGACGCCTCCCGGGGCAGCGTGAACCCCCAGTCGAGCAGCGCGGCACCCTGTTCCCAGCCACGCATCGGCCGGGGCTCGGCGCCGAGCAGCGTGACGACCAGCCGGCGGCCGTCGCGTTCGGCGGCACCGACGTAGGTGTGCCGGGCGTAGTCGGTGAAGCCGGTCTTACCGCCCAGCGCACCGGGATAGCGGTAGATCAGCTGGTTCCCGTTCTGGATCTCGAAGCCCTTGGCGCGCAAAGCCCGCTGGGCGGGAACCTTGGTCCGCTCGGTGAGCACGTACCGGCGGAAGGTCGGGTCGGCGAAGCAGGCCCGGGCGATCAGCGCCAGGTCGTACGCGCTGGTGAACTGTCCCGGAGCGTCCAACCCGGACGGGGTGATCGCGCGGGTCTGCAGGGCACCCAGCCGGCGGGCCTGCTCGTTCATCTCCCGTACCCCGCCGGCCGCCCCGTCCGGCCCGCCGCCGAGGCGGGCCAACGCGTTCGCGGCCTCGTTGCCGGACTGCAGCAGCAGCCCCAGCCAGAGGGTCTCCACCCGGTAGCGGCCGCCCACGAGCAGTCCGACGGCCGAGCTGCCCGGTGCGATGTCGAGGTCCTCCTTGGTGACCGTGATGACCTGCTCGGGGTCGAGCCGCGGCAGCATGGTCGCGGCCAGCAGCAGCTTCTGCACGCTGGCCGGGGTGGCGTACTCGTGCGGGCCGCAGCCACCCAGCACCTGACCGGTGTCCAGATCGGCCACCAGCCACGAGGTCGCGGTCACCTTCGGTGGGGTGGGCACGCCCGGCGGCACGACGAGGCCGGGAGTGGCCAGCGCGTCGCCGCCGACGACCCGGTGCTCCGGCACGGACGGCGGTGGGGTCGGCCGAGGCGACCGGGTCACCTTCGGCGCCACCGCCTTCGGGCAGGGCACCCTGGCCGAGGTGGGCCCGCCGCCCGGGGTCGGCACGCCGGCGGATGTCGGCACGGCGGCCGGCGTCGCAGCGGCACCGGTGGTGACCTCCGCGGCACCGGGAGTGGCGGGGATCGCCACGATCGCGACGACGGCGGCGGTGACGGCCAAGGCCCGAACTCTCATGAAGACGCAGACTAACGGCAAGATCGGCGGCGGCGCGCGCCCGGCCGGCGGGCCAACCGGCACGAGTCGCCGTCGGCCTTCGCCGGAACCGGTTGAACCGATCGCCGTCGCCCCCCGTATCCACGGCCGAACACACGCAACGGCCGGACCTGCCAGGCCGCCGCCGAGGTCCAGCGCGAACTCGCCAACCTCGACGCCCAGATCGCGGAGGCCAACGCCCGCCCGCCCAGCTCGCCGTCCGTCCCGGGGGCGGCCCGAACATCGTCCAGAACGCCATCGTCGGCCCGCTCAGGGACAAGCGGGTCGCCGTCCTCAACCGGATTGCCACGGCGATCGGACGGGTCGACGGCAACTGGCCGGCCGACCTGGTCAACCTGGCGCCCTGCTCGGTGAACTGAGCTAAGCCCTTCGATGGGCGGCGGTGAGACGCCGCCCATCGACGGCGGCGCTGCGCGGTTGTTCACAAATGGTTGACCGGCGGCTCACCCTCCGACTACAACCGCAACAACGCTCGACCGGATCCCCCGGCGGCGGTCGCGAGGTGGTGGCCGTGGCTCTGATCTCCTACGACGACACCAACGCCGCCGCGTTCGCCGCCGGTCGTGAGCTGGGATGGGACGGCCTGGGCCGCTGGCGGTACGCCGTCCAGCAGCACCTACGGCCGCGGGCCGGATCGACCCTGCTGGACCTGGGCGCCGGCACCGGCAACTGGGCCGACGCGTTCACCGAGTGGTACGACGTCCGCGTGCTCGCGGTGGAACCGGCCGCCGCGATGCGTGAGCGCTGCCCGCACCGTCCGTTGCTGGCCGGCGACGCCGCCGCGCTGCCCCTGGCCACGTCCAGCGCCGACGGCGCCTGGCTGTCGACGATGATCCACCACGTGGCCGACCTGGACACCATGGCGCACGAGCTACGCCGGGTGCTCCGGCCCGGCGCCCCGGTGCTGATCCGTTCCCCCTTCCCCGGGCGACACCAGCGCATCGCGCTGTTCCACTGGTTCCCCGAAGCGGTCCGGGTGCTCGAGACGTACCCCGGTCTGGTCCGGGTCCGCGCGGCCTTCGCCCGGGCCGGTTTCCCGGTGAGCACCGTCGAACCGGTCGCGCAGACCACCGCCGGCTCGTTGGCCGAGTACGCGGAGCGGATGAACCGCCGCGCGCACACTCCACTCCAACTGATCACCGACGCCGAGTACACGGCCGGGATGGCGCGGTTGCGGGCGGCAGCCGGCAACACCCACGGTCCGGTCGTCGACTACCTGGACCTGCTGGTGCTGCGCTGAGTCATGCCGGGCCCGCGCAGCGGTCAGGCCGGATCCAGCTGCCGCAGGTAGTCGTGCAGCGCGGCCGAGGCGGCCAGCCGCCGCAGGCTACGCCGGTACAGCTCCTGCTCGCGCCGGGCCAACTCCGCGCGGACCCGCTGCGGGCTGCCGGTGGTCCGCATCTCGTCGAGCACGGCGGTGATGATGTCGAACGGGTAGGCGCCCCGGCGGAGCAGCGCCACGACCTGGGCGGCACGCAGCTCGGCCTCGTCGTACACCCGGTAGCCGGTCCCCCGCTCACGCACCGGGCGGAGCAGGCCGTGCGCCTCCCACGAGCGCAGCTGCGAGGTACGGACCCCGACCAGGTCGGCCACCGCGCCGACGCGGACGGCCCCGCGCGGCGCGGCGACCGGCGGACGTGGGCTGGTCACCACCGTCTCGAACGCGCCGAGCACCCGGCGGATCTCGGCGCGCTCGCGGTCCAGCTCGGCGTGGCCGCCGTCGAGGGACGCCAGCGCCGCCGGCAGGTCACCCGCGTGCACGGCCGCCATCACCTCGCGGGTACGCGCCCAGCCGTGCCCATCGGCCATCGCGCGAGCTACGACAAGGGCGCGGGCGTGTGCCTCGGTGAAGATCCGGTAGCCGCTCGGGGTGCGCTCGACCGGCGGCAGCACGCCGAGGTCGACGTAGTTGCGCACCTGCTGCACGGAGATGCCGGCTGCCGCGGCGAGGTCGACCGCCCGAAGCCGCCCGGTGCGCTCCCGGCCCGTCACCGGGGCACCATACCTCTTCCACGTCGTTTGAGACTTGCCGTGACATTCTGCCTCGCTGCCCTGCGGTGATCTGCGCAAAGCCTCAACGAGGGCCTCAATGAGACACTTGAACCCGGCCAGGCCATTCGAAGTCCACGATCTCGCGAAGGGTTCGCATGCAGCAGCCAGCACGGTCCGCCGCCGACAGCCACGACGTGATCGAGGTACGCGGGGCGCGGGAGAACAACCTCGCCTCGGTCTCGGTCGACATCCCCAAGCGCCGGCTGACGGTGTTCACCGGGGTCTCCGGATCCGGCAAGTCCTCGCTGGTCTTCGGCACGATCGCCGCCGAGTCGCAGCGGATGATCAACGAGACCTACAGCGCGTTCCTCCAGTCGTTCATGCCCAGCCTGTCCCGGCCCGACGTCGACTCGCTACGCAACCTCACCCCGGCGATCGTGGTCGACCAGGAACGGATGGGGGCCAACTCCCGCTCCACCGTCGGTACCGCCACCGACGCGTACGCGATGCTGCGCATCGTCTTCAGCCGGCTCGGCAACCCGCACGTCGGCGGGGCCGGTGCGTTCAGCTTCAACCTGGCCGAGGGCATGTGCCCCACCTGCGAGGGCCTCGGCCGGGTCTCCGACCTCGACGTCAACGAACTGGTCGACGTGGAGAAGTCGCTCAACGGCGGCGCGATCAACGTGCCGAACTTCGGCGTCGACACCTGGTACTGGCAGACCTTCGTCGGTTCGGGCCTGTTCGACCCGGACGTCAAGCTCCAGGACTTCACCCCGCAGCAGTGGGAGGACTTCCTGCACAAGCCCGCGACGAAGATCAAGGTGGGCAGCAACAACCTGACCTACGAGGGTCTGGTCGTCAAGGTACGCCGGCTCTACCTGGCCAAGGACCGCGAGTCCATGCAGCCGCACATCCGGGCCTTCGTCGACCGGGCGGTCACCTTCACCACCTGCGGCGACTGCGCCGGGACCCGGCTCAACGCCGCCGCGCTGTCATCCCGCATCGCCGGACGCAACATCGCCGAGTGCGCCGCCATGCAGATCAGCGACCTGGCCGAGTTCATCCGGGGCATCGACGACGAGTCGGTCGCCCCGTTGACCGGCAACCTGCGGGATCTGCTGGACTCGCTGGTCGAGATCGGCCTGGGGTACCTCAGCCTCGACCGTGAGTCCGCCACCCTCTCCGGCGGCGAGGCGCAGCGGGTCAAGATGGTCCGGCACCTCGGCTCCAGCCTCTCCGACATCACGTACGTCTTCGACGAGCCCACCGTGGGCCTGCACCCGCACGACATCGCCCGGATGAACGACCTGCTGCTGCGGTTGCGGGACAAGGGCAACACCGTGCTCGTCGTCGAGCACAAGCCGGAGACCATCGCGCAGGCCGACCACGTGGTCGACCTCGGCCCCGGTGCCGGCACCGCCGGCGGCCGGATCTGCTACACCGGCGACGTGGCCGGCCTCCGCCGCTCCGACACCCTCACCGGCCGGCACCTGGATCACCGGGTACGGCTGCGCGAGCGGGTCCGCACCCCTCGCGGCCAGCTGCCCATCCGGCACGCCGACCTGCACAACCTGCGCGACGTCAGCGTGGACATCCCGCTCGGTGTACTGACTGTGGTCACCGGGGTGGCCGGCTCGGGCAAGAGCTCACTGGTGCACGGCTCGCTGCACCGCCGCGACGGGGTGGTCGTGGTGGACCAGTCCCCGATCCGGGGATCCCGGCGCAGCAACCCGGCCACCTACACCGGCCTGCTCGACCCGGTTCGCACCGCGTTCGCCAAGGCCAACGGTGTGAAGGCCGCCCTGTTCAGCGCCAACTCCGAGGGTGCCTGCCCCACCTGCAAGGGCATCGGGCTGGTCTACACCGACCTGGCCATGATGGCCGGCGTCGCCTCGGTCTGCGAGCGGTGCGAGGGCCGCCGGTTCACCGACGAGGTGCTCACCTACCGGCTGCGCGGGAAGAACATCAGCGAGGTGCTCGGCATGCCGGTCGCCGAGGCCCGGGACTTCTTCCCCAGCGGGCCCGCCCGGGTCATCCTGGACCGGATGGCCGACGTCGGGCTGAGCTATCTCACCCTGGGCCAGCCGCTGACCACCCTCTCCGGTGGCGAGCGGCAGCGGTTGAAGCTGGCCATCCACATGGCCGACAAAGCGAGCACGTACGTGCTGGACGAGCCGACCACCGGCCTGCACCTGGCCGACGTCGACCAGCTGCTGGCGCTGCTCGACCGGCTGGTCGACGCCGGCAACACGGTCATCGTCATCGAGCACCACCAGGCGGTCATGGCGCACGCGGACTGGTTGATCGACCTCGGGCCGGGCGCCGGTCACGACGGCGGCCGGGTCGTGTTCACCGGCACCCCCGCCGACCTGGTCGCCCAGGGCGACACCCTCACCGCCCGCCACCTGCGGGAGTACGTCGCGCCCTGACCCCGCCCGCCCGACCCGCCACCCCCTTGACACCAGGCCGGGCGGAGCCCCGCCACCCGCGCTGGGTTGATCATGAAGTTAGCGGGCGTTTCGGAGATCAAAACACCCAGCCCCGCTCGGCGAAGAAGTCGGCCACGTGGGTCTGGAAGAAGTAGTCGACGAAGCCGTGCACGTAGAGCACGGCCCGGCCGGTG
>NZ_JBFBAO010000271.1:0-9998 GCF_040682255.1 Micromonospora sp. NPDC051296
CCACGGCACCCGGCCCTCGGCGATGGTGGACGCGGCGTGCAACTGCACCACCAGCGGGTGGTCCAGGCCGGCCAGTACGCCCTCCACCCGTACCGCGCGGCGGGCCGCCGCGTACCCCAGATCAGAGGGGGCGGCGGTGGTCGTGCCGGCGGTCCGGGTCCAGGCGGCGAGTTCGGCGGCGCGGCCGGCCGCCTGCTCGACGCGGGCTCGCGCCAGCCGGCCGTCGCCGAGCGCGGCCACAATCTCGGCGGCCACCCGTTCGACCAGGCCGGCGTCGACCTTGGCGCCGATGCAGAGCAGGTCCGCGCCGGCGGCCAGGGCCCGCACGGCACCGGGTGCGATTCCGCCGGCGGCGAGCGCGGCGCCCTTCATCTCCAGCGCGTCGGTGACCACGGCGCCGGTGAAGCCGTACTCGTCGCGCAGCAGGTCCACCAGCACGGTGCGGCTGAATGTGGCCGGCCCGTCGCCGGTCAGCGCGGGTACCCGGATGTGCGCGGTCATCACCGCCTTCGCTCCGGCGGCGATCACCGCGGCGAACGGCGGCAGGTCGCGCTGGCGCAGCACGTCGGGCGATACGTCCACGGTGGGCAGTTCGTAATGTGAGTCAGCTACCGTGGCGCCGTGGCCGGGGAAGTGCTTGGCGCAGGCGGCCACCCCGGCGGCTTGGAGGCCGGCGGTGGCGGCGGCGGAGTGTGCGGCTACCCTGACCGGCTCGGCGCCGAACGACCGGGTGCCGATGACCGGGTTGTCGTCGGCGCTGTTGACGTCGACGGTGGGTGCCAGGTTGACGCTGATGCCGAGGGCGGCCAGTTCGGCGCCGATGGCCTGGTAGACCCGGCGGGTGAGCGCCACGTCGCCGATCGCGCCGAGCGCGGCGTTGCCCGGGTACGGGCTGCCGGTGGCGTGCGCCAGCCGGGTCACGTCGCCGCCCTCCTCGTCGATGGCGATCAGCACGTCGGCCCGGCCGGCACGCAGCGCGGCCGTGCTGGCTGCCACCTGGTCGGGCCGGTGGATGTTCGTGCCGAACAGGGTGTGCCCGGCCAGCCCGTCGGCGACCAGGTCGACCGCCCAGTCGGGCGGGACCGGTCCCGGGTACGCGGCCAGCAGCGTGCCCAGCGCGAGCCGGCGAAGTCCTGGATCCAGCCCCACGTGATCTCTCCTCTCGGTGCCGGCCGGCGCGGAGGTCGTACCGGGTCGGCGGAGAGCCGCGCTCCCACCCGGCCGATACGCTACGGCTACCCGTTCGCAGGTCGGTTTACAGTTAGCAAAGTTTACTAAAACGAGGACATGGCATGAGTGCGACCCGGCTCCCCGGCACCCCACGGCTGTTGCGGGCCCTCAACGACCGCGCGGCGTTGGAGCTGCTGCTGGAGCAGGGCCCGCTGACCCGCGCCCGGATCGGCGAGCTGACCGGCCTGTCCAAGGTCACCGCCTCGCAGTTGGTCGAGCGGCTGGAGGAGCGCGGGCTGGTCACCCGGGTCGGTGAGCAGGCCGGTGGGCGGGGGCCGAACGCACAGCTCTACGCGGTGCGGCCGGGCAGCGCGTACGTGGTCGGGGTGGACGTCGGTCCGGAGCGGGTGGTGGCCGCCTGCGCCGACATCACCGGTGCGGTGATCGGTCGGGTGGAGCAGTCCACCCGGGACACCGACGACCCGGTGGGCGTGGTGCACAACGCCGTGGTCCAGGCGGCCAGCAGCGCCGGAGCGCAGCTGTCGAGCGTACGCCGGATCGTGCTGGGCACCCCCGGCCTGGTCGACCCGGGCACCGGTGACATCACCTTCGCGTTCAACCTGCCCCGCTGGCACCGGGGCCTGCTCGCCGCGCTCCGCGACGACCTGGACACCCCGGTGGTCTTCGAGAACGACGTCAACCTCGCCGCGGTGGCCGAGGCGCAGTCCGGCGCGGCCCGGGGGCTGTCCGACTTCGTGCTGGTCTGGGTCGGCGCCGGGGTCGGCCTGGCCATCGTGCTGGGTGGGCGGCTGCACCATGGCAGCAGCGGCGCCGCCGGCGAGATCGGCTACCTGCCGGTCCCCGGCGCGACCATCCCGCGCGACGTCTCCCGGCGGGCCAAGCCGGCCTTCCAGCAACTGGCCGGCGCCGACGCGATCCGGGCCCTGGCCCGCGAGCACGGCTACCCGGACGGCGTCGCCGCCGACGCGGTGCGGGCGGCGATCGCCGACGGCACCGCCGGTGGGCCGATGCTCGACGAGGTGGCCCGCCGGCTCGCCCTCGGCGTGGCGAGCACCTGTGTGGTGCTGGACCCGCCGCTGGTGGTTCTCGCCGGCGAGGTCGGCCAGGCCGGCGGTGCGGCATTGGCCGAGCGGGTGCAGCACGAGGTCGCCGCGATCACGCTGGTGCGGCCCCGGGTGGTGCCCACCGGGCTGACCGAGGAGCCGATCCTGCACGGGGCGCTGCGCACCGCGCTGGACGCCGTCCGGAACGAGGTCTTCGGCTCCACGGTCGGCTGAGCCGCTCCGCACCTGCGGCCCGGCCGCCGTGCCCCGTCCGGCCGCGTCGCCGTCCATGTGAAGAAATTCTTCACCACCGCCAGGGGGCGCGGCAAGCCTTTGCCGCGCCCCGGGACCTGTGCCAGGGTCAGATAAGGTCGCGACGCCGGAACAGGGCGAAGGCCGCAGCGGTGAGCCCGGCGGTGAGCAGCAGCAGGACGGCGAGCGCCGGCCCCCAGGTCAGTGTGTAGTTGCCGTTGCAGTAGCCGTAGCCCGCGCAGGGGGTGCTGTCCCAGAAAGTGATCTCCCCGGCCAGCCACGCGCCGACGTAACTGGCGAGCATCAGCTGGTCCGGTCGGGCCACCTCCAGGATCTGCAGCACGATCCGGCCACCCAGCTCCCACAGCACCAGGTAGGCGGCCACCGCGCCGAGCGCCGCCGAGGTGTGCCGACCGATCGTGGCGATGGCGAAGCCGGCCGCCGTGACCAGCAGCACCAGCACGAGACCGCGACCCCAGATGGCGCCCAACGACGCCCAGAACGCCGCGTTCGTCGGGCCGGGGTAACCGGCGACCTGGGCGATGACCCAGAAGGTGACGAGATAGGCGGCCGAGGCGATCAGCGACAAGCCCAGCACCGCCCCGAGCAGGGTGCCGACCTTGGCGCCCAGCACGGTCAGCCGGCGCGGTCGCCACAGCAGCAGGTTGACCACCCCGCCGGAGTTCAGGTCGGCGCCGATGTAGGACGCCCCGACCAGGAAGCCGAACAGCATCAGGAACGCCACCAGGAAGTACAGCAGCGGTTCGGCCTGCCGGGTGAAGGTGAACACCCCGGTCAGGTAGTCGGCGGTCACCGGCAGGCGATCGCGCAGCGCCGGATCCAGCTGGCTGCAGTCGTCCGGCAAATAGGTGAAGTCGTCGGCGGTGCGCGGTACATCGCCCCGATCCCGGGCCAGGCACCGTCCGTGCTCCAGCTCCATGCTGCGCCGGTCGGCGGCGGCCTGGCGTTGCGCCTCGGTCAGCTCGACGGCGGTGGGCTGATGCGAACTGGCCAGCGTGGTCGCCGCCGTCACCCCGAACGCCAGCACCAGCAGCACGACCATGAGCCGTACAAAGCGGCGGGCGCCCAGCCGCTCCACCTCGGCACGGATCAGGTTCATGCGTCCACTCCCCGGCTGTCGAGGTCGATCACCCGGTCGGCGGCCGGGTCATGGTGCGGTGCCGAGCCGTCCACCTGCCGGGGCACCCCCGGCTGTGCCGGGGCGGCGGTCAGCTCCAGGAAGACGCTCTCCAGATCCGGCCGCAGCGGGGTCAGCTCGCGTACCCAGACACCCTGCTCGCCCAGCGTCCGGCTGACCGTGGCCGGATCCGGCACGCCACTCACCACCAGGTGGTCGGCGTGCCCGGTCACCGTCAGCCCGGCGGCCAGCAGCAGCTCCTCGGCCCGGGTGAGGTCGTCGACGCGGACCAGGCACTCGTCGCGGTCGAAACCGGCCAGCACCTCGTCCACCCGGCCGGCCGCCACCCGCCGGCCGCGCGAGATGATCGTGACGTGGTCGCAGATCAGCTGGATCTCGGCCAGGATGTGGCTGGACACCAGAACGGTCACCCCGTTGGCGGCCAGCGCGCGCGTCAGGTCCCGCATCTCCCGGATGCCCGCCGGGTCCAGCCCGTTGGCCGGCTCGTCCAGGATCAGCAGCTCGGGACGCTTGAGCAGGGCCGAGGCCACCGCCAGGCGCTGCTTCATGCCCAGCGAGTAGCCCTTGACCCGCTCGTGGCCCCGATCGTGCAGACCGACCTGCTCCAGCACCTCGTCGACCCGGGTGACCGGCACGCCACCGGCCAGGGCGAGCAGCCGCAGCGTCCGGTACGCGGTGAAGTTGCCGAAGAACTGCGGGCTCTCCACGATCGCGCCCACCCGGCCGGCGACCTGCGGCAGCTGCTCCGGGGCGCTGGCACCGAGCACCCTCATCCGCCCGTCGTCGGCGCGTACCAGCCCGAGCAGCGCCCGCAGCGTGGTCGTCTTGCCCGATCCGTTCGGCCCCAGGAACCCGTGCACCTGGCCGGCCTCGACCAGCAGGTCGAACCCGTCGACGGCAACCCGCCGACCTCGGCGCACGCTGTGGAAGGTCTTGCGGAGACCCTCGATCTCGATGACCCCGCTCACGCGGATGGTTCCCGACGACGACTGGGCATGGACCGTCCTCCGGATGGGGTGAGCAATGACACGGCGCCTCACCCTACGGCCGCAGCGCCCGCCCGTGGGGGCGGCACGGCGCTGCGTGGTTGGATGGGCGGGTGACTGGTGACCTGATCCCCGGCGCAGGCAGCGCCGCACCCGCCCCCTCACCCGTGGACGCGGATCTGGTGGTCAGCCTCGACGGCGTCGGCGTACGCCGGTCCGGCACCGCCCTGCTGCACGGTGTGGACTGGCGGGTGGAGTTGGACGAACGCTGGGTGGTGCTGGGGCCCAACGGCGCCGGCAAGACCACCCTGCTCAACCTCGCGGCCGGGCGGCTGCACCCGACCACCGGCACCGCACACGTGCTGGGCGAACGGATCGGTCGCACCGACATCACGGAGCTGCGTACCCGCATCGGCCTGTCCACCGCCGCGCTCGCCGAGCGGCTGCCCGCCGAGGAGCGGGTCCGCGACGTGGTGATGACCGCGGCCTGGTCGGTGGTCGGGCGCTGGCGGGAGAGCTACGACTCCGCCGACGAGGCCCGCGCCCGGGCGCTGCTCGACCAGCTCGGTGTCGGCACGCTGGCCGACCGGACGTACGGCACCCTGTCGGAGGGCGAGCGCAAGCGGGTGCAGATCGCCCGCGCGCTGATGACCGACCCGGAGCTGCTGCTGCTCGACGAGCCGGCGGCCGGACTGGACCTGGGCGGCCGGGAGGAGCTGGTGGCCCGCCTCGCCGAGCTGGCCCAGGACCCGGACGCCCCGGCGCTGGTGCTGGTCACCCATCACGTCGAGGAGATCCCGCCCGGCTTCACCCACGCGTTGCTGCTGCGAGACGGCGCGGTGATGGCGCAGGGCCTGTTGCGCGACACGCTCACCGCCGACAACCTGACCAAGACCTTCGGCCTGCCGTTGCTGGTAGAACGCAACGGCGAGCGCTACACCGCCCGCGCCGCCTGAGGCGAAAGGAAGGGCCCCTTCTTAACGCCTCCGGTAGAGCACGGGCCCCCTATTAACAACGCAGCCGCAGGAGGCCGCCGTGCGACAGACCCGGGTCGTCGTGGTGGGTAGCGCGAACATGGACCTGGTCGGCACCGCCCCGGCGCTGCCCCGGCCGGGGGAGACGATGCTCGGCACCGACTTCGTCACCGTGCCCGGCGGCAAGGGGGCCAACCAGGCCATCGCCGCGGCCCGGGCGGGCGCTGCCTGCGCCTTCCTCGGCGCGATCGGCTCGGACTCGTTCGGCGTGACCCTGCGGGCCCGGATCACCGCCGCCGGCGTCGACACCAGCCAGCTGCGCACCACCTACGGCGATTCGGGTGTGGCCCTGGTGATGGTCAACGCCGAGGGTGAGAACGCGATCCTGGTGACTCCGGGCGCGAACGCCTCGCTGACCGCGCTCACCGAGACCGAGCTGGCGGTCGTACGCGACGCCGACGTCATGGTCGCGCAGCTGGAGGTCCCGGTCGGGACGGTGACCGAGGCGGCGGTGGCCGCCCGGGCAGCCGGCACCCGGGTGGTGCTCAACGCGGCACCGGCCATCCCGGTCCCGCCGGAGCTGTTTGCCGCCGTG
The DNA here is from genome assembly GCF_040682255.1 of Micromonospora sp. NPDC051296. Taxonomy (NCBI): domain Bacteria; kingdom Bacillati; phylum Actinomycetota; class Actinomycetes; order Micromonosporales; family Micromonosporaceae; genus Micromonospora; species Micromonospora sp. NPDC051296. Next base: position 6,201 of record NZ_JBFBAO010000271.1, read on the forward strand.
GACCTGCTGGTGGTCAACGAGAACGAGGCGCAGGCGTACACCGGCCGCGGTCGGGAGGACCCGCACGCCCTGCTCGACCTGGTGCCCCGGGCCGTACTGACCCTCGGCGCGCAGGGCGCCTGGTACGGCGACCGGGACGGCACCGCCGTGCATATCCCCGCCGTCAAGGTGGACACGGTCGACTCGACCGCCGCCGGGGACGCGTTCACCGGCGCGCTCGCCGTGGCCTGGGGTGAGGGCCGGGACCTGGTCGACTCGGTGCGCTGGGCCGCGGCGGCCGGTGCGGCCTGCGTCCGTCGGCTCGGCGCGAGCGTGTCACTGCCGCGCCGGGTCGAGATCGACCAGCTGTACGTGCCGGCAACCTGACCCGCTCAACCAGCGGGCGCCGCGGGTCGGGGGCCGCCGGCCCGGAACGCCCGGCGGTAGGCCGACGGTGAGGTCCGCATCGCCCGAGCGAAGTGGTGGCGGTACGTCACAGCGGTGTCGAAGCCGACCGCCTCCGCGATCTGTGCGACCGGCGCGTCAGCCGGCCTCGTCGCTCAGCTTCTCGCCCCGGCGGCGCAGCATCGCCAGGCCGGGAATGCCGGCGACGGCGAGCTTGAGATCCCGGGTCACGTCGAGCAGATCGTGCAGGTCCGGGCCGACCCGGTCCAGAGTGGCCAGGATCGGCAGGATGTCCGAGGTGAGATGGGACCGGAGCTTCGGCAACTCGTCGATCAACCGCACCGCGGCCACCACCTCCTCGTGACTGAGCTGCTCGACGAAGTGGTTGGCCATCGGGGCGGCCCGCCGCAGCGCCGGCTCGTACGCGGCCAGCAGTTCTGCGGCGGTGGCCGCCGCCTCGGCCGCCACGCCCACCGTGCCGGCCGCCCGGCCGGCCACCGACTCCGCCACGCCCACCACGCCCGCCGCCCGGTCGGCCACGGACTCCGCCGTGTCGACCACGCCCGCCACGGCCCGGGCCACCTGGTCGGCCTGGGCGACCACCGCCCCGGCGGCGGCCGACACCTGCTCGGCCTCGCCGACCACCACTGCCGCCGCCGCGGCGACCTTGGTGGCGTTGTCCACGGCGGCGGTGGCGGCGGCGCTGATCACCGCCACCTCGCGGACCGCGCCCTCGGCGTCGGTGAGCATCCGGTCGGTGCGGTCGAGGGTCTGCTCGACCCGGTCCACCACCCCGTTGATCCGGGCCAGCAGCGCCTCCACCCCGTCCAGCACGGCGAACGCGCGGGCCGGGATCGCGGCGAAGGAGGTGGCCTGGTCGAGGGCGGAACGGGTGAGGTCGACGACCGAGGCCGGCCGGGGCAGAGGGATTGGCATGGGATCAAGTGTGCGTCGGGCGGGCTCGGTCCGCCGGGCGGCCGGTCACCAGTGGTCGCCCTGCTGTTCCACGGCCCGCTGCACCGCCCGGTAGATCTGCCCGAAGCGCAGCGCGTCCGGGGTGCGCAGCACCAGCACCTCCTGCCGCTGGTACTGCACCCACAACTCGTGCACCCGGTTGCCGCGCTCGTACGAGCGGTCCAGCCAGCCGAGCGGGATCTCCAGGAACGGCACCAGCGCCAGCGCGATGACCACGCAGGCGGTGAGCACGACCAGCGCCGGCACCCACTCGCCCCGGTCCTGGGCCGACCAGGCCAGCGAGAGTACGCAGATCAGCCCGACCAGCGGCGGCAGGGAGAGCAGCAGGACCAGCACGCCCCGGCCGAGCACGCGGCCCCGTACGGCCAGCGTCGTGCGCCCCTTCGCGTGCCAGACGTACGTGACCTCGCTGATCGGGATGACGTGCCCAGCAGCCCGGATCGACTCCGAGGTCACCTGCACCGCGTCGTCCCGGTAATAGAGCGCCATCACTAAGCCTAACCACCTTCGGGCAACCTTTGGCTGTCACCCGGGCGGCGCGGTTAATAGGGGGCCCTTCCTATGCCGCAGGCGTTAATAAGGGGCCCTTCCTTTCACCTGGGCGAGGGGTGGTGTGCCTCCATGGCCCGTTGCACGGCGCGGTAGATCTGCCCGAAGCGCAGCGCGTCCGGCGTACGCAGCAGCCGTACCGGGTGGCCGCGCCAGCGGATCCAGACCTCCCGCTGGCGGCTGCCCCGGGCGTACGAGCGGTCGAAGTACTCGAAGAGCTGGTCGGCGATCGGCCCGGCGGCCAACCCGATCAGCACGGAGCCACCGATGATGGCGACGGTGACGGTCGCCGATCCGTCGATCCAGACGCCGATCGCGATGCCGATGACGGCGGCGACCAGCGGGCCGATCATCGCCGCGCCGAGCGCGCCCCGACCGGCCAGCACCCGCCATGACCGGCTGCCCCGGTGATGCCAGACCTCGGTGATCTCGGCAAGCGGGTAGGCGTCGCCGTTGACGGTGACGGCGGTCGAGGTGACCTGTACGGATCTGTCGTCGTAGTACGTGACCATCGCGGGAACTCCGGGTGGCGGGACTGGCAGCCAGACTACGTGGCGAACAAGGTGGGTCGTAAGGTTGGACGCGACTTCGACGAGGAAGTGAGGGTCAGCGTGGGCGAGTTCGTGCGGCTGGAGACCAAGGACGGCATCGGCACCATCCGGCTGGAGCGGCCACCGATGAACGCCCTCAATACCCAGGTGCAGGAGGAGTTGCGGGCCGCCGCGACGGCCGCCACCGCCGACCCGGAGGTCCGCGCGGTCATCGTGTACGGCGGGGAGAAGGTCTTCGCGGCCGGCGCGGACATCAAGGAGATGGCCGACATGTCCTACGTGGACATGGCCGAGCGGGCCGCCGACCTGTCCAGCGCGCTCGGCGCGATCGCCCGGATCCCCAAGCCGGTGGTCGCCGCGATCACCGGCTACGCCCTCGGCGGCGGCTGCGAGCTGGCACTGGCCTGTGACTGGCGGGTGGTGGCCGAGGACGCCAAGCTCGGCCAGCCCGAGATCAAGCTCGGCATCATCCCGGGCGCCGGCGGCACCCAGCGGCTGGCCCGGCTGGTCGGACCGGCCCGCGCCAAGGACCTGATCATGTCCGGCCGGATGGTCGACGCGCAGGAGGCGCTGCGGATCGGCCTGGCCGACCGGGTCGCCCCGGCCGCCGAGGTCTACGACACCGCAGTGGCGCTGGTACGGCCGTACCTCAACGGGCCGGTACAGGCGCTGCGCGCGGCGAAGCTCGCCGTCGACGGCGGCCTGGACATGGACCTGAACTCCGGTCTGGCCTGGGAGAGCCAGCTCTTCGCGGCGCTGTTCGCCACCGACGACCGGCGCGAGGGGATGGCGGCGTTCGTGGCGAAGCGCAAGCCGGACTTCACCGGCCGCTGAGCGCGAGGGCGGTTCACATTCCTCCTACCGGCCAGTAGCGTGTGACTCCGGTCAGGCGACGACGGCGACGAGAGGGAGCGGCGATGACGGAGCGGATCGAAGGCCACGGCGGGGAACTCGCCCTTGCGGCGCTGCGCGCGTACGGGGTGCGGGAGATGTTCACCCTCTCCGGCGGGCACGTGTTCCCGCTCTACGACGCCGCGCACAAGACCGACTTCCCGATCTACGACGTGCGGCACGAGCAGTCCGCCGTTTTCGCCGCCGAGGCGGTGGCCAAGCTCCAGCGCCGCCCCGGTCTGGCCGTGCTCACCGCCGGCCCCGGTGTCACCAACGGCATCTCCGGGCTGACCAGCGCGTACTTCAACGCCTCGCCGGTGTTGGTGCTGGGTGGGCGGGCCCCGCAGTTCCGCTGGGGTTCGGGCAGCCTCCAGGAGATGGACCACCTGCCGCTGGTCGCCCCGGTCACCAAGCACGCCGAGACCGTGTTCAGCGCCGATGACATCCC